>BFAS01000352.1 GCA_008974985.1 bacterium MnTg02 | reverse complement strand
GGAAATGACAATTGAGGTCCAATTTTCCTCAACTCAGGCCGTAGGCGGCGATATCAATCTGTTTGGCTACCATGTTGGCGGCGCCAGCGATGAAATAGAACTCGGAATCAATGATTACGGCTCTGGCGTCGGCCTCTACGTCGAGATCGGCGAGCAGGCCGTGGCAATCAACAGTTATGACGCAACCCAGCTGTTGGATGGCGGTGACCATCAAGTCTCGCTGACATGGGATAATACAGCAGGCGATTGGGAGATTTACGTCGACGGCAACTCAGTCGCCAGCGGAACAGGGATCGCGGCGGGACACACAATTGTGGCGGGAGGCATGGTTGTTCTCGGTCAGGAACAAGACAGTCCCGGTGGCGGCTTCGATCCGGATCAGAATTTCGACGGTACTTACAATGACGTGCGGATCTTCGACGATGTGAGAACTGCAACAGAAATCAGTAACAACGTCTTCAACGAAGTTAGCAGCAGCGAGCCAGGACTTGTCGTTGATTGGCAGATGGACGATTTGTCCGGCGGCATCACGACGGATGCCGTATCCGGAAACGATCTCTCTGTTGGTAACGTGACCGGAGCGGGCTGGGTGGCGAGTACGCCGACGCTTGTTAACGGCGTGTATGAGAATGCATCCACTGGGGCGGTCGTCGCAACGCTTTCAACCGTCGATCCTGATGGGGGTGACAGCCATACTTATCAGATTGTTGACGGTGGCGGAAATCCAGTCTCCGATGCCAATTTCGAGCTTCTCGGCAATGAGATTAGGGTGAAAGCGGGCGCGAGCCTCGACTACGAGACGGATACGAGTCACAGCCTGAACATCAAGGCCACTGATTCCGGCGGTTACAGCTATACCGAGGCCGTCACGATAAATGTCAACGATGTCATTGAAATTAACCTGGCTCCCACCGATTTGACGTTGTCGAGCAACTCAGTCGACGAGAATTCTCCAATGGGTACAGTCGTCGGCACGCTAGCGGCCGTTGACCCCGACGGCGGCGATACGTTCATCTACACGCTGACCGACGACGCAGGCGGGCGTTTTCAGATCGACGCGGCAACCGGTGAGCTGAAAGTTTCCGATGGAGCACCGCTCGACTATGAAGCCGACACATCCCATAACGTGACCGTTGAAGTCACGGACTCAGCTAGCAACACCTATTCCGAGACCTTTGCCATTGATGTAAACAATATTGCCGATGGTTCCACCTTCACGGGAGGCGGTGGCGACGACGACATAGATACGGGCTCCGGCGACGATACGCTTATTGGCAATGACGGCGATGACAAGCTTCGCGGCCGTGACGGCGACGATGTGTTATTTGGTGGCGACGGGGAGGACGAACTCCGCGGCGATGAAGGCAATGATGTCTTATATGGCGGTGCCGACAACGACGATATTCGGGGCGATGAAGGTGATGACGTCCTGGTTGGTGGACTCGGAAACGATGATCTTGACGGCGGCGACGGCAGCGATCTGTTTATTTTCGCCGAAGGCGATGGGAATGATACGGCCCTTGGCGGCGGCGGCGTCTGGACCGATACGGTGCTCCTGCAAGACGCTTCCGGCGGCAGCAATATCGGCATCTTTGGCGTCGATTGGACTCTGAACCTCACAGAGGGCTCAATTCAATCTCAGGATGCGAACAGCATTACGCTCAGCGACGAAGCCGACGGAACGATCACGCTTCAGGACGGCAGTGTTTTTGACTTCACCGATTTTGAACGAATTGAGTTCTAAACCTCCGGGTCTCTAGTCGAATTTGGAGAAATCCGGCGGTCTTTTGTCGAGAAACGCGGTGAACGCTTCCTTGGCTTCCGGCGATGCGAGCCGGTCCTCGACAATCCGGATTTCCTTATCCATACGTTCCGTCACGGTCTCGCTCTGAGATTTGAGCAGCGCCTTTGTCTGGCGAACCGCCTCCGGGGGCATCTGAGCCAGTTGGTTCGCGCGCTCCATGGTCACCGCCTGCAGCCGCTCAGGCTCTGTGACTTCATTCACGAGACCCATATCCAAAGCCTCCCCCGCATCAAAAGTGCGGCCAAGCATGAAAAGTTCCGCAGCCTTTTGATGACCGATGAGTTGCGGCAATAGCAAGCTCGATGCCGCCTCGGGCACCAGCCCCAATTGGACAAACGGCATCTGAAACAAAGCATCCTCGGAGGCAAAAACAAGATCGCAATGCAACAGCATGGTCGTGCCGATGCCGATTGCTGGACCGCGAACACCGGCAATGACCGGCTTTTTTGCCGTTGAGATCGCCGACAGGAAAGATGCTGCCGGGCTGGACTTGTCCGGTGGCGCGTTGAGAAAGTCGGAGATGTCGTTGCCGCCTGTAAAAACATCGTCATGACCGAGCAGCACGAGCACCCGCAACGTCTTATCATTTTCAAATCGTTGAAAGGCTTCGGCGAGATCCGAATACATCGTCGTCGTTAGCGCATTCCGCTTCTCCGGCCGGTTCATTCTAAGGGTCAAGATAAGGTTATTCTCTTCAATTATGATGAGATTGCTCATCGCCCACCTCTTCGCTTTGGCTGCAATCGACATATGATACGTCCCTGCATCTTATCCGAGGCTATGTGCTTATCCGGCAAAACACTTTATTGCCCAAGATTTTCGGGATGAAGGTCTTCATGGTTGATCGTTGATGCCTTTACGCGGTATCTCACTCAGCGAAGGTGTTCAAGCGTCAACGATGCGGACCAATAAATAGAAATCTGAGTGTAGCGGAGGTGTGCGGCAATGCGGATCGTGGTCCACGGACAACAAATCTTTGGCAAATCAGTACTAGAAAAGCTTCTCGAACGCGGCGAGAACGTTGTTGCCGTGTTTTGCGCTCCGGATAAGGAAGGGGCTCGGCCAGACGCACTAAAGACCTTCGCCGAAGAAAAAGAACTGCCGCTTCACCAGCCGGCGTCTTGGAAAACCGACGAGACGGCGGAGCTCATGAAGGGCTTTGAGCCGGACATCTGCATTATGGCCTATGTCACGCTGTTCGTTCCAAGCGGCGCACTCGATATTCCGCGCCTCGGGACCTTCCAATATCACCCTTCGCTTCTTCCCAAACATCGCGGCCCAAGTTCAATCAATTGGCCCATCATCATGGGAGAATCCAAAACGGGTCTGACCATTTTCTGGCCTGACGACGGCCTCGATGAAGGCCCCATATTGCTGCAGAAAGAGGTTGATATCGGGCCGGACGATAGTTTGGGCTCGCTCTATTTCGACAAATTGTACCCGATGGGCGTCGACGCGATGATCGAGGCGCTGGATCTGGTGCGCGAAGGCAAGGCCCCACGCGTCGATCAGGATGATTCGCAAGCCACCTATGAGAGCTGGTGCCGAAAGAAAAACGCGCGGATCGATTGGACCAAACCGGTGGGCGAAATTTATAATTTGATCCGCGGCTGCAATCCGCAGCCAGGGGCTTGGACGGTTCTGAATGGCGACGAGGTGCAGATATTCGACGCCGCCAAGATCGACGGGCAAAATGGAAGCCCAGGCGAGATCAAAGAGATTTCCGATGCCGGTATCGTGGTCTCAGGCGAGGGAGGCTCTATTCGCCTCGTGCGCGTTCGCCCCAAGGGGGAAGGAAAAATCCCGGCAAGCGAATGGGCCAGTCAAAATGATATTAAGACCGGCGATCGCTTGACATAACGGTCAGGTTGAGAAAATTCCTGACGCCGTCCGAAAGTGAAAACCGGTATTGCGAAAAGATCACGCTCTAAGCGAGTTTCCTCGCGAGCAATAAGAGCTCGCGGTCCTTCAAAATCGTCGTGGCG
>BFAS01000351.1 GCA_008974985.1 bacterium MnTg02 | reverse complement strand
CTTCTCTGTGGGACATAATTTTTTGAATCGTTAAAGGCAGTTAACGAATTTCTAACGCTCAACGCTCATGCTTACAGCTTCAGTACTAGTTAAAGTCGAGGGTGTATCGTGTCTATTAAGTACAGCGTTGGGGGCGCGTTTCGGGCTGAGAAACTTAGGTCTTGTCTTAATAAAATAAAGAATGAGACGAAGACCGATTGGTTGATCAAAGGACGTTCGCGGTTTTTGAGCGTCAGAAACAATCTAACAGTACATAGAGGCCTCGCGGTCACCGCGGGGCTTATGGTGCTTACGGCGGTAAGCTTATCGGCGTGCTCGTGGCCTTGGGGCGCCAAGCAGGCAAAATTGAGTCCGCGCGTGGTCCGGCTCGGCGAGCCGGTGCCGAAGGGCGGCGGCGTTTACAAGGTTGGATTGCCCTATCAAATCGCGGGCCGCTGGTATTATCCACGAGAGAACCGCAATTATGATCGTGTGGGTACAGCCTCCTGGTATGGCGTATTGTTCCATGGCCGGCGCACGGCAAACGGTGAAATCTATAATATGGAGGCGCTCACGGCAGCGCATCCGACGCTCCCGATTCCGAGTTATGCTCAAGTGACCAACTTGGACAATCGGCGCACCATTGTTGTGCGGATAAACGACCGCGGTCCTTATGCCAGTAACCGGATCATTGATCTGTCGCGGCGATCCTCATCGATTCTAGGTTTTGAACGGCGGGGAACGGCAACAGTTCGCGTGAAGTATTTGGGACCTGCTCCGTTGAACGGCAACGACAATTATGAGCGCCGGTTTCTCGCAAGCCAGCAATGGATGCGTGGATCTCCACGACGCGGACGATATGCCGTCGGCAGTGCCGATCGGCTCACCGTTGGCAGCGTCCATCGCACGAGCCGAACATCTGTGGCCAATGCTCGCGTTTACGCGAATGACTATTACGTTCAAGCCGGTGCCTTCAGGGTTGCATCGAACGCGGAACGTCTGCGCCGCATACTTGTCTCGGCGGGCCCTGCGCGCGTCGAACCCGTGACTGCTGGAGGTGGACTTCTCTATCGCGTGGTTCTTGGACCGTTCCCGGCCAAAGAAGTCGCCGACAATAGTCTTCGGGAAGTTGTGGCTCTCGGAATTGTTGACGCGCGGTTATTCAGGCGTCCGGCCACGGCATTGAGCGGGTATTAACCGGTTTCAATGGAAAATGAATACGCGTTGAGGTTGATTTTTGTAAGCTGCCGCTGAATAGTGAAGCTGGGAGTCGTCCACTTTAGAGTTTATTTTAATGATCGTGGGGCGCGGGAGGAAATGTGCGATATTTGTCCTTGCGGAGGGCCATAGGCCCTCGACTCGTTAAGGCGTTTGCGATCGCGAGCGTGCTTTGCGCGCTTGGTGCCCCATCGGCGATAGCTGCGAAGTTCGATACCAAGGCCGAATACGCCATCCTCATCGATGCTTTTTCCGGGTCCGTTCTCTACGAAAAGAATGCCGACGAGCTTATGGCTCCGGCGAGCATGAGCAAGCTCATGACTCTGGCTGTCATCTTCAAAGGCTTGAAGTCAGGGCGCTTCACGTTGGAGGACGAATTCCATATCAGCGAGAATGCATGGCGAACCGGTGGCGCGCCATCGGGCACGTCGGCTATGTTCGCGCCATTGAATTCCAGTGTGACTCTGTCGGACCTGTTGCAGGGCATCATCGTCCAATCGGGCAACGACGCCTGTATCGCCATTGCGGAAGGGGTGTCCGGCTCCGAGGAGAATTTTGCCGAAGAGATGACGACCCATGCGAGGTCGCTTGGACTGAAAAAATCAACTTTTCGAAATTCCACCGGTTTGCCGGATCCGGATCATATGATGACGTCGCGCGAATTGGCGATGCTCGCTCAGCATATCATCGACAGCTATCCGGAATACTACCACTATTTTAAGCAGCGCGAATTCAAGTATCGACGGCATAAATTCTTTAATCGCAATCCACTTGTGTACTTGAATATCGGCGTGGATGGTTTGAAGACGGGTTACATCAAAGATTCAGGCTACGGCCTTGTTGCGTCTGGCGAAAAGAGTGGCCGGCGGCTCATTGTCGTTGTCAATGGGCTGACCTCAAAAAGAGAACGGACCACGGCAGCGCGCCGGTTGCTGCAGTGGGGGTACCGTAATTTCCGGCCTTTCAAACTATTCGACAAAGATGAAACGGTTGGAGAGGCCCGGGTATGGGGTGGAACCAGCATGTATGTTCGTCTTGTTGGGAAGGGACCGGTTAGAGTATTTCTGCCTCGTTTCGATAAGAAAAAGGTCAAGGCCTCGATTGTTTATGATGGGCCGCTCAAGCCACCCATCAAGCAAGGCGACCAAGTCGCCCGGCTTCGGGTTGTCGCTGACAATTCGGCGACGAGCGAAGTGCCGCTTTACGCAGCGGAAGATATTGGACAGGGAAGCGTCATGCGGCGCGGATTTGATTCACTCCTCTATTTAGCTTTCGGCTGGCTCCTGTAGTGTTCTGCAATATCCGGGGTTGATACCAAGCCCTGTAGGAGCGGCAATGATCGGGTTTGGCAAATTCATAACGTTTGAAGGCGGGGAGGGCGCGGGCAAATCCACCCAAGCTGAACGTCTTTCAAAAAGATTTGACGAAATCGGCCAGGACGTGCTCGTCACCCGCGAGCCGGGCGGGTCCAAGCGGGCGGAAGAAATCCGCGAAATTCTGCTGAAAGGCGATTCTGAAAAAATTGGTCCATTGGCCGAGACGCTCCTCTTTTTCGCCGCCCGCGATGATCATCTGGAAAAAGCTATTCGCCCAGCTCTGCAAGATGGACTGTGGGTCATCTCCGACCGTTTTTATGACTCAACCCGGGCCTATCAAGGCGCGGCTCAGGGCGTGCAGCCAGAAATACTCGCCGCTCTCGAGCGCATCGTTGTGGCGGACACCAAGCCTGACTTGACGATCATTCTCGATTTGCCGGCCGAGCAGGGTTTGGAGCGGGCGAAAAACAGAAATGGGGACAATAAGGAGACCGATCGCTTCGAGGCGATGGATCTCGCATTCCACGAAGCGTTGAGGAAAGCTTTTTTGGAGATCGCTGAACAAGAAAAAGAGCGCTGCATTGTGATCGACGCGACCGGTTCCGAAGACGAAATATCCGATCAGGTTTGGGAGGCCGTCGTTGAACGGTTCAATCCCTGATGGCGCGCGCATCGGCGATTGCCATGGCTGAGGGCGAAGGTCCGCCAGAGGCTGACCGGCTGGACGGCTTTCTCCATCCCCGCGATTGTCACGATCTATTCGGACATGGGCAAGCGGAAGCGCGGCTTGGCGATGTCTTACAACGCGGCCGCCTTCATCATGCTTGGCTGTTCACCGGGCCAGAGGGCATTGGCAAAGCGGTGTTGGCTTACCGCTTTGCGAGATTTCTGCTGGCGGACGAGGCTGAGCGTGAACACTCCTCCGGACCCGGTCTTGGCATTGCCGCCGAAACCATTACCGCCCGGCAGATTTCACGTCAGGCTCATCCGAATTTACTTGTCGTCCGCCGCCCCTGGAATCTGCAAAGAAAGCGGTTCGCGACGGCGATACCGGTTGATGAAGTCAGACGATTACGGAACTTTCTTGGCCTGACGGCGGCCGGTGGAAACTGGCGGATTATTATCGTCGACCGTGCTGATGAATTGAATCGGAACGCCGCGAACGCACTATTGAAGGCCTTGGAGGAGCCGCCGGAGAAATGTATCTTTTTTCTCATATCCGCCACGGCCGGCCGGTTGTTGCCGACGATCCGCTCCAGATGCCAGCGGCTGGAACTGCACGCGCTGGGAGCAGATGATTTGCGAGCCGCAATGGTCTCAGCCTGCCGGGCGGTGGATATTGCGCCACCTGACGCACAAGATTTTGATCGCCTGGCTTTGTTGTCTGGCGGCAGCGTTCGCCGGGGGCTGGAATTGATCAGCGGCGAGGGACTCGAACTATATAAACAGCTCATTGGCATATTGGAGACGTTGCCGCGCGCCGATTACGTCAAAATTCATGCGCTTGCCGAGCGGATTTCCGCTCCGGCAGCCGACGCCCAGTGGGAGATGTTCCACAGTCTGCTTGATGAGACCCTGCGCCGGTTTGTCAGAGTAGGGGCTGGCGTCACGCCGGGAGAGGGCCAGGAGGAGGATCTCGTCAACCGGTTGGCCATTAAGAGCCATCTTGCGGTCTGGGCTGGCTTGTGGGAAACAATCACCCGCGAACGGGCTGAAGCGCTGGCGCTCAATCTCGACCGTAAAAGTCTTATTTTAGGGATATTTCAAAAGCTCGAATCCGCTGCGCATTTTCCGGATTCCAGATAGGAGCCGGCGAAAATTTCGACAGTGGGTTTTCAAGGGGCAGGAGTATAGCGGGTCATGGGCGACAGACCTCCATTCTACATTACGACGGCGATTTCCTATCCAAATGGCGCACCGCATATCGGGCACGCCTACGAGGCCATTGCGACCGATGCAATCGCCCGCTTTAAGCGCCTCGACGGCTACAACGTCTTTTTTCTGACCGGTACCGATGAACACGGCATCAAGATGCTGCAGACGGCGAAGGACAATGGCATGACGGCCGAGGAGCTGGCGGATCTCAACACGCCGAAATTCCAGGCGATGGTTGCCGAGCTCAATTGTTCGATTGACGATTTTATCCGCACCCGTGAAGACCGGCATTTTCGCGCGTCACAAGAAATCTGGCGGCGCATGCAGGACAAGGGAGATATTTATCTCGGCAATTACGCCGGCTGGTATTCGGTGCGCGATGAAGCCTATTACGATGAAGATGAGCTGACGAAAGGCGAAAAAGGGCAAAAGCTCTCGCCGCAAGGCACGCCTGTCGAGTGGGTCGAGGAAGAGTCTTATTTCTTCAAGCTCTCGGCCTATCAAGAGCCGTTGCTCGCGCACTATGACGCTCACCCGGACTTTATCGGTCCGGCGACCAGGCGCAATGAAGTTGTCAGTTTCGTGAAGGGGGGATTGCGGGATCTCTCAATTTCACGCACCACATTTGATTGGGGTATCCCGGTTCCAGGCGACGAGAAACACATTATGTATGTCTGGGTCGACGCGCTGACGAACTATATTACCGGCGTTGGATTCCCGGACGAGGACAGCGAAAGTTTCAAGACCTTCTGGCCCGCGGATGTTCATATTATCGGCAAGGACATTATCCGTTTTCATGCGGTCTATTGGCCGGCCTTTCTCATGTCCGCGGACGTGGAGTTGCCGAAGCGTGTTTTTGCCCATGGCTTTATGTTCAATCGCGGTGAGAAAATGTCGAAGTCCGTGGGCAATGTGATTGATCCGTTTGCCCTTGCCGAGCACTACGGAGTCGACCAGATGCGCTATTTTCTTCTCCGGGAAGTCCCCTTTGGCCAGGACGGCAATTACAGTCACGAAGCGATCGTCAATCGAACCAATGCCGATCTCGCGAATGATCTCGGTAATCTCGCCCAGCGCTCTCTCTCCATGATTGCGAAAAACTGTAAGGGAGAGATCCCGGCGCCCGGGCCTTTCAGCGACGCGGATGAAGCGATGTTGAACACGGCCGACGCGTTGTTGGAGAAAACACGCGAGTCGATGGAACGCCTTGCTCTGCATCGGACGCTTGAAACGATTTGGGGCGTTGTCGCCGACGCCAACCGCTACTTTGCCGGTGAGGAACCTTGGGCTTTGAAAAAGAGCGATCCGGAACGCATGGGGACGGTGCTCTATGTCACCGCCGAAACCGTCCGGCAGATCGCGATCTTGACTCAGCCGTTTATTCCGGCCTCGGCGGGTAAGATATTGGATCTCCTCGGTATTGGCCAAGACCAAAGATCATTCAATGCTCTCGGCAACAAGGACCGTCTTGCGGCCGGCACGAAGATTTCTAAACCGGTGCCCGTCTTCCCGCGCTATGTGGAGGAAGAAACGGCCGGGGCCGATAGTTGAATTGGAAGCAACAGAGATGTCCCTTGCCCTTGTCGATAGCCACTGCCATTTGGATTTCCCCGGCCTGACCGAGGATCTCGACGGCGTGCTGTCGCGCGCGTCTGATGCGGGGGTGAAGCTCATGGTGACCATCTCCACGCGCGTGCGGAAATTCGACACTATTCTGGCAATCGCGGAACGGCATGAGAATGTTTTCTGTTCTGTCGGCACTCATCCACACAATGCGGCCGAAGAGCCGGATGTGACCGCGCAAGAGCTTATCAAGCTCGCCGCCCATCCCAAAGTCGTGGGTATTGGCGAAGCGGGGCTCGATTATCATTATGACAATTCGCCGCGCGATATGCAGGCGGCGGGCTTCCGCGTGCATATTGCCGCCGCGCGCGAAACGGGCCTGCCGCTCATCATCCACTCCAGGTCTGCGGAGGCCGATACCGCCGCCATCCTCGAAGAAGAAATGGAGAAGGGGGCATTTAAGCCATTGCTGCATTGTTTCTCATCTGGTCCAGAATTAGCCACCCGTGGTCTCGCCCTCGGTGCTTATATTTCCTTCTCAGGGATCCTGACTTTCAAGAACGCGGCGGAAATTCAAACCGTGGCGCAGTC
>BFAS01000350.1 GCA_008974985.1 bacterium MnTg02 | reverse complement strand
GTTGCAGTCCGCTCTTGACCAAGTCCGGCAAGGCATAAGCGTTTTTGACAAAGACCTGCGGCTCAGTTGCTGGAACCGGCAATTCCGCGAACTGTTGGATTTACCTCCCGAGCTAGGCCGCGTCGGCGTCCCGCTTGACGAAATCATCCGCTTCAACGCAGCCAACGGAAACATTGTCGACAGCTCCGTCGAAGACATTGTTTCCGACCGAATCAAAAAATACGCCGTCACAAAAGTGACGTTTCAAGAGCGGTTGGATGGCGGCAATAAAGTGATCGAAATCCGGACGGAATCGCTGCCACAAGGCGGCATCGTCACGACCTATACCGATATAACAGGCCAAGTTGCATCCGCGGATGCGCTCGCACGCGCGAACGAAACCCTGGAGCGCCGCGTCCGTGAGCGCACCGCCGAACTGACGAACGTCAATAAGCAACTTGCGCTCGCAAAGTCCAAGGCTGACGAAGCCAATCTCGACAAGACGCGTTTTCTCGCCGCCGCCAGTCACGACATCCTGCAACCGCTAAACGCCGCGCGGCTGTTTGCCGCCAGTCTCGACGAGCGTAAATTGAATGGTGAGGATGGACGCTTGGTCGCTAGTGTCGATGCCTCTCTTGAGGCCGTCGAAGATATTTTGAACGCTCTTCTCGATATCTCGCGCCTCGACACCGGCGTTATGAAGCCGGAATTATCGGTATTTCCAATTAAGGAGCTGCTCGACCAGCTTAAGCTCGAATTTGAGCCATTGGCTAAGGATGATGGCCTTGAGCTAAAAGTCATTGACTCCGGCCTATTTGTACATTCCGATCGCCGCTTGTTGCGCCGCGTGCTGCAAAATCTCGTATCGAACGCAATCAAATATACAGAGCAAGGCGGCGTGCTTCTCGGGTGCCGGAGGCGCGGGGCGCAAGTCATTGTGCAGATCTGGGATACGGGTCCTGGAATTCCCGATGTTCAACAATCTCTGATATTCAAAGAATTTCAACGTCTCAAGACGGGGGCTAAAATGCCCCATGGCGTCGGTCTCGGCCTATCGATTGTCGAGCGGATCGGCCGTGTGCTCAAACAACCCATCACGCTCAACTCCGAGGTCGGCAAGGGATCTGTTTTCTCCGTTACCCTGCCAATGGCGGAACCTGCTTCTATGACGCATCGACCGCAACCCGCGCGGACGCGGATCGGAAATATTGCAGGTCAAACCGTTCTTTGCATCGATAATGAGCCGACTATTCTCGAGGGGATGGAAATGCTTCTCTCGGGCTGGCAATGCCAGGTCTTATGCGCTCTGAGTATTGCGGAAGCCAATGAACAGGTCAGCCGCCACAGAAACGACATAGACGTTATTATCGCCGATTATCATTTGAATGATGGAACTGGGCTCGACGCTATCCGGCAGATTCGGACAGAACTCGGCTATGAGGTCGCGGCTGTGGTCATTTCCGCCGATCGGTCGCCGGAAGTCCAAAAGCGCGTCCGCGGCCTTGGCTTAACTCTGTTGCGCAAACCGCTCAAACCGGCGCAACTCAGAGCCATTCTAAGTCAGTCGTTCGTACGCCGCACCGCGGCCGAATAAACTAGACTAGATATATTGGAAAAGCGGCTTTCGCATTGCCGACATTTCGAACCGAAATTGAGACGGGGTTTTTCAGGAAACGCAGAGGCCGCCCTTGCGCGAACAGGGCGGTTTTTGTTCTTACAAAATTAGCTGAACTCAGTGACAAGCAGCGCTTTGTGCATCAATCGCTATCGTTTTATTGAACGACCAGCTTTAGCTGGCTTCCTTTTGCCACTCGCTCCCTTCGATCTTGCCCATGGCAATAACCGCTTGTGTCCGGCTATCAACGCCAAGTTTTTGGAGAATAGCCGAGACATGGGCCTTAACGGTCGCCTCTGACACACCGAGCTGATATGCGATTTGCTTATTTAGAAGACCCTCGCCAAGCATCATAAGGACACGAACCTGTTGGGGCGTCAGCGTCGCGAGCCGGGATATCAAATCAACGGTTTCGTCATCCCCAACTCCGGTGAGATCGAGATCGGGCGGCGTCCACACGCCGCCGGCAAACACCTCTTTTACAGCGTTGCGGATCGCGTCCACCGGCTGTGATTTAGGAATAAAACCGGACGCGCCTAATTCGATACACCGGTTAATGGTGCCGGGATCCTCGGTGGACGAGACAACAACAACCGGAATCTCAGGATATTGTGCGCGCAAATAGATCAAACCGGCCGAACCCTTCACACCGGGCATCTTCAAATCAAGGAGGATAAGATCAGTATCGGAATTTGCCCCCAAGATCTGAGAGAGTTCATCGAGAGAACCGGCCTCGGAAATCATCGAACCTGAGAAGCAGCCTGTCAGGGCTTGACGCAAGGCGTCCCGAAAGAGCGGGTGATCATCAACAATTATAATGCGGTAGTTGGCCATGCGTTTCGCTTGGTATTGCCAAATATAGAGACTTCCAACAGTCGCCGTCCTTATGCCATAAGAGCAGGAACTGTTGATTCTCTGCAACTATTGTTACCCTATTTCAATCGTTCTGGCCAACCGGCTATCACTCTATCATTAACCGTTCGAAGAGAAAATTGTTGGGCAAAGCAAAGAAACTGGACCCGGAATCGATCACTCAACGCCGGCATTGCCTGGCGGATATATCGGCCGATTGCATTTCAGCGCGGATTTCTCGTTCTATCGAACCATCCAGATTGGCCCGCCGCACTCAGACCAAATTGGCTTGCCATCACTACGCAAGCTAAGCATTAACCAAGCGAATGGACGCCGCGCTTATGCCTAACGACCCGCAACGGCTTTATTACAAGAAGAGATGTCGCCTGCTTCTCATCGTCAGCCTCGCAACTCTCATCGCCGCAACGATGGTTGTTCCTTATTTCGCCCCCCTTTTAGACGGCTACAAACTGTTTGGATTCCCGATTGGGTTCTATCTGACGGCTCAAGGCTCCATCATTATATGCATTGGCCTGGTGTTTTGGCACGTTGCCAAGCAAAATCGAGCTGACCGGGAATTCGGCATCATGGAAGACTACTGAAACGCTTAACAATGGCGATCCAATCCTCTTATCAAGCCATCAATCCCAGGCTGAAAACCCATTACGCGATTTACACCAGCGCGATCACCGGACTGGTGATGTTGCTTATCATCTTCGAACAGCTTGGCTTTGATAGGTTTTGGCTAAGCCATGTGATGATCGCGGTGCCAATACTATTCGTCCTTGCCATCGGCGTGATGGCTTTCACCCGAGAGCCGGATGAGTTCTATATTTCGGGACGGCGCGTTCCCGCGGCCTTCAACGGATTTACACTGGTCACGGCGGGTTTTGGCAGCGTTGGCCTGCTCTCCTTGACCGGCACACTCTTTTTCATTGGCTTCGATGCGCTTTCCCTGGTCCTTGGCTGGACCGGCGGTTTCGTGATTATGGCGCTTCTGTTCATGCCTTATCTTAGAAAGGCAGGCGCATTCACAATGCCAGGATATCTGGCGTTACGTTTTGACAGCCAATTGCTGCGCATCGCGGCCATCCCCGTTCTGCTCGTCCCTCTTTTCCTAATCCTTATAGCGGAACTTAAGATCGGCGCGTTCGCCGCCTCCCTGGTCATCGAGCTCCCTAGAGAGACGCTGATTTGGTCTGCCGCCATCATCGTCATATTGACCGTGATATGGGGTGGCGTGCGCGGTCTCACTTGGACGCAATGTGCGCAATTTATCCTCGTGCTTCTGGGGGTCCTCGTACCGCTTGCGATATTGGCGGTTCAGCACACGAATCTGCCGTTCCCGCAATTGACCTATGGGACCTTGCTTGACGATCTCAAGCAGCTTGAACTGTCCAGCGGTTTGGCTGCCGAAGCCACAACTACGATGAGCGACGCGCTACCGCTCGCAAAGCCAACGTCATTGCACAAAACATTTTTGCAGCCTTTTGCGTCCATCAGTCAACTCGACTTCTTGGCTTTGACCCTATCGGTCATGTTTGGCATAGCGGCCTTGCCCTCGCTCCTCGCGCGCGCGGGGACGACAACGAATGTTCACGCCGCGCGCAACGCCGCAGGCTGGGGATTGTTTCTGCTCGGCATTCTTTTGATCTCAGCGCCGGCATATGCTGTTTTCGCAAAATATATAACGCTTCGGGGCTTGATCGGGCAGCCGATCGACTTGGCGCCCGAATGGACACGGGAACTTATCAACAACGGTCTGCTCATTCTGACAGACCGAAATCAAGACTCGCGGCTCGAATTGAGCGACCTCTCCTTCGCCCGGGACGGTGTTTTGTTTCTTCTTCCCATGGCGGCGGAGTTTCCATTCATCCTCATTATGCTAACCATATCCGCGGCTATTGCCGCCGCCCTGGCCGCTAGCGCTGCGCACACAACCGCCATCGCCGCCATGGTGAGTGACGATCTCTACCATTGCATCCTATTTCGCTCAGCATCACCCTCGAACCGGCTAACAGCAGGACGTGTCGCTCTGATCGTAACGGCTTTGGTCGCCGCCTGGCTCGCCATCTCCAATGAGTTCGATAGCCTCCGGCTTTTCGCCTGGGCCTTGTCAATTTTCGCGTCCGCTCTTTTTCCGGTTCTGCTTCTTTCTATCTGGTGGAAGCGGTGCAATACCGCCGGTGCCCTCGCGGGCTTGCTCATCGGCTTTGGAACGGCTGCGGGATATATCTACCTTACCGAAATCTTAGGCCAACCGCAGTGGTTTGGCGTCGATAATATGGTGGCAGCGGTCTTCGGGACCCCAGCAGCCTTCCTCGCCACTTTAATCGTAAGCAGCATAACGCCAGCCGCGCCGAAACATGTTGGCGACCTGGCGGACGAGATGATGATCCCTGGCGGAGAGGCGATATTCGACCGTGTGCGGCGTGCTGCAGCCCGGCGTCGCGCCGTCGGCTGAGCATTAGGTCACTCGTCGTAATAAACCGCCGCGACTTGTTCCGTGCAAAATCCCGGGTCTCCTCGCAATGGAGAGGGAAAGAGCGTCGATGACTGCGAATCCTAAATTCGGCCTCTATCCAGAAATAACGCCTTATCGAACCGGCCGTCTCAAGGTTTCGAATATTCACGAGATTTATTTTGAAGAATGTGGCAACCCGGCGGGCAAGCCGGCACTTGTCGTTCATGGCGGTCCGGGCGGCGGTTGCAACCCGACGATGCGGCGCTGCCACGATCCTGACGTCTATCGCATCATACTTTTCGATCAGCGCGGGTGCGGGCGATCAACGCCGCACGCCTGTCTCGAACAAAATACAACCTGGGATTTGGTCGCGGATATGGAGCAATTGCGCGACCATCTCGATATTGCTCAATGGCAGCTCTTTGGTGGCTCGTGGGGATCGGCGCTTTCTCTCGCCTATGGCGAAAGGCACACTGAAAAATTGAGCGAACTCATTCTTCGCGGCATCTTTACATTGCGGCGGCGCGAGCTCGAATGGTTCTATCAAGAAGGCTGCAGCTGGATTTATCCCGATGCCTTTGAAGCTTATGCCGCGATCATCCCAGAGGCGGAACGCGGCGATATGATCGCGGCCTATCATAAACGCCTGACCGATGAGGACCCCGCCGTTCAACGGCAAGCCGCAAATGCTTGGAGCGTCTGGGAAGGCACGACCTTATCTCTGTTGCACGATCCCGAGCGCGTCGAAGCCTTCGGTAAGGAGGACTATGCTCTCGCCTTTGCCCGCATTGAATGCCACTATTTTATCAATGGCGGGTTTTTCGAAAGCGATGATCAACTGATTGCCAATGCGTATAAGCTTCGCGACGTCCCCGGCATTATCGTGCAGGGACGCTATGATGTCGTCACACCGCTCAGAACGGCTTGGGATCTTAAATCCGCGTGGCCGGATGCGGAATTACGGATCGTCCCGGATGCGGGTCACGCAATGAGCGAACCTGGTATCGTCCACGAGCTGATCGCCGGAACGCGAAAATTCGGAGCGGCACCGGCTGACTGATAAGCCGACTGCTCTCATACCATCGGTCATTGGGAATGACTGATGGGCGTTCAAGCGCCACGCAGGCTTGACCACCATAGGGTGCGGGCCACGCGGTCGCGCTTGCCAAAGGAAATTATGAGTCAATCATAATTTCCTTTGGTGTCATACCAATAGCTGTTCAAGGCAGCTCACAGCGAAAATTGGCAAGGTCCAATCGGCGTAAACGCAGCGACCGCCAAATTTCATATTCCGTCTTTATGAGATCCAATGAAATGAAGAACAATCTCGCGCCGGTGGGGCCGGTCACGATGCTCGATAACATAAACGCCTTGCCAGGTGCCTAGAACAGGGCGGCCATCTAGCACCGGGACATTCAAGCTCGTCGCCGTCACCATGGATTTGATGTGCGCCGGCATATCGTCGGATCCTTCGGCGCAATGGCGGTAATTTCCATCGCGCGGCGCCAAGCCTTCGAGCGCGCTCATCAAATCTGACTGTACGTCGGGATCCGCATTCTCCTGAATTGTCAGCGACGCGGATGTATGGCGAACAAAGATCGTCAACATCCCATCCGTCGCACCGGCCGTTTGCAGCCATTGCAATATCTCCCGCGTAATCTCGACAAATCCGGGACCCGCCGTCGGCACCGTCAGCGTTTCCGCCGACTGAGAGAGCGGCTGATTTTTCAAATGGTGCGGCTTATCTGCATCCATGGCGTACCTTTGCAGGCAAGATTCTGGCCCTTCTGGCGGTGACAAAATTGCAAATAGACACTAGAGCTGCCGTTCTGATTCTGGCTCCGGCCGCGGCTGCAGATTATCCATCATATCTTTGAAACGCCGCAACAAGCCTTCGGCAAATTTCATCGCCTTATCGACCTCTTCCTCGCTCGGAAAATTGAACTTGCGCGTGGGACCATCTGGCCCTTCGGGTCCAACAGGTCCGCTCAAACGGCCGTGCTTCAGCTCATCAATTGTTTTAGAGAGTTTGAGGTTTTCCTGAGCTAACCGATCAATTTCGCGCTGAAGCGCCTGACGGTCGTCGGCTATGCTTCTGCAAGCCCAACTCTCCTCCTTTTTCAGGCAGAGGGACACTGCCCCCGATTGTGTATCCAACCGCAGAAACCCATCATCGGTCGGGGTCATCGTGAAACGGCCGATTTCCTCGGCGCGCGCAACGGAAAAATTGGCCAAACAAACGATCGTCACCGCAAGAACAATAAGTATTCGTCCCATTGTGGCGAACTCCTCTCACAAAATGAGCTGGATCGGTTGTGGGACGATGGCCGACATCGCTAGCTTCCATTGCCTATTCGCACCGCCCGCCTACTCCGGGGCGAGGAAAGGCTCACGTCCGCTACGCAATGCATCATCCAACAGATCCAATCGGTCCTGCCCCCAAAATATCTCCCCTTTAAGAATATAGGTTGGCGAGCCGAAACAACCATCCTCCTCAGCTCTTTGCTTGTTTTGCTCATAGAGATCGCCGATCCGGCTGGCCTGAGCCGCAGCTAACAGTTCGTCCCCCGGAAGCCCTGCTTGATCGGCAATTTCCTTGACCGTCTGAGCATCTATGAGATCCCGGTCTTCCGCCCAAACTGCCCGCATTCCGCGCGAAATATACTCTGCTGGATCGTGTCCCGCCTCAACAGCGGCAATAATCAAACTGTCAGGCAGCGCCGGTGTAAATGGCCAATGCTTTGGCGACAAATTAAGCGGCACATTGCGCTTTTCACGCCAGCGTTGCAGTTCCACGAACCGATAGCGCTGCCGGCTGATATGACGTTGCCCCACGGGCAGTCCGCCGGTACGGCCAAACAAATTGATCAAATCCACAGGGCGGTAGTCAATCTTTGCGCCATGCCGCGCGACAATCTCGCGAAATGCGTCGTGGCCTAAATAAGCCCATGGTGAGGTCAGCGAAAAATAATAAGAAATCGTCGACGTCATTATTGCCTCCGGCAAAGTAGGCAATTATTGCCTACATATTCGTTTTCAACATCGGATCCACGGCTTCAACTAACATGACCGTCTATCGGCGTCGAAAAAACAATGATCCTATTCAATAGATTTAACTGAAAATTTACTGCCGCCTGAGACTTTTTAAAATGATCAGGTTCGTGTTTTGTGGCCGCGTCCGGACCTCTGCGTTCAATCGCATTCGCGTCGCTGGCCAGGAAGAACCGCAAGTCTCTCCTCTGAGCAGCCACCATATGTGACAGCGCCTATGCGCAAGCGTGCGCCTGAGGGGAAAATATGGCTGCGAATACCAATTTGGAGACTACAGCCACCGGCGGCGAAAACCAGCTTTCGCGCGCAAAAGACGCTGACAACTCCGCTATGCTTGACGCTGAGCACGGGCAAGAACCGCCTTCTGACAAAAACAATACAGCTAAGCCGAAAGCAGCTGAGGGCACACAACAACCGGCAAATCTCGAAACGGTTCTGCGCCGTATCGTCGAACATATTGAGAGTACGGACCGCTGTCATTCCGAAGCGCTAACGGACCTTCGCGAGCGAATTACTGCTCTCGGCCAGCAGACCAACGCTGCCAAGCAGGGCCTGACGAATTTGAGCACAGATGAACTCATCAAAATCGAAGATCAAGTCAAGCATCTGTCGGACCGCGTCAGCAGCGCCGAGCAGGCGCGCCCGGAAAGCGATATGCGACAAATTCTGGAAGAACGCATCGCCGGCTTGGCGCAGCGTATTTCAAAAAACGATTCACCGAGCCCGGAAAGCGCGGAAAACAAATCAGCCAAGCAAGACAACGAATTTGTCTCGATGAGCCAGCTCGCCGATGAATTAGGCGCTGACATAACGGTTACCGTCACGGACGGGCCAATATCCGAGTTTGAAGATTTGGTGGCGGAAAAAGAACCGGCTGACGGCCACGAAGAAACGGATGAAGAGGCGCTGAAGACGCTCGGAGACGTATATGAAAGTCACTTCAAGGCGCCGGAAGATAGTCCAAGATCGGCGGAGGCAAACCTTGCCCCGAGCGAGGCGATAGCACCAACGGCAGCCATCGCGCCTCAAGGCGACAGCACTCCAAATATCAAGGCCACACAGAAACCAACGAAAGCACCAGACGAGAGGTTCGCGCAGATTGCGGTCGCGCTTGAAAACACAATGCAGCATAAAAAGATAGCGCCAGCGGAAAATGACTTCATTAGCGCATGCTTCGATGATCTCACCACGAGGGTCGAAACCATGCTGCGGTCGCACGTTAAAAACGTCTCACTTGAGCCCATTGAGAAGAAAGTTGCCGAGATATCGGCCTATGTGGAAAAGACCGAGCAGCATTTTGGCAAAATCAATGCCATTGAATCCAAACTGATGCAGCTCATCGAGATGGTCGAGACCGCGCAATCGACAATCACCACCCATACAAGCAAAACCATCGATGCGGCGGCATCGCGGATCGAAGAAAAAATTACCAAAACTTCTCAGTCAGAACGTCTGCAGGCGATACAGGAATCCATTGAATCGTTGGCCGAAAAGGGCCGCACGACGGAAGTTCAGACCGTCGACACGCTTGAAGCCATCAATAAGACGCTTTCTCACATGGTTGACCGGCTGCAGTCGGTCGAGGCAACTGGCGTCTCGACGAAGGCCGAACTGAACACTATCTGGCAGTCCGCCTCATCAATGCTTAAGTCGCAACCGGAAAAAAAAACGCTAGCGACGCCGGTTCGCAAGGCGAGCAAACCGCAATCGGCGAAAAAGCCGATGAATATCGAAATCGCCAAGCCGACTGCGCTCAAATCGGATAAGGCAGCAGCAGCGCCCGAACCGGCGGTAGCGGCTGCCAGCGCTAAACCTGAGCAACGGCCTGAGGCTGCAGCGGATGTTGGCGCAAAGGTTGAAACCAGCACACTTGCGACGAAGGCTCCACCGGCTGCGGTTCAATCAAAGTCAAGCAACCGCAAAGAGCACGCCAAATCGCCTATCGATACCGCCCAGAATGGCAGCCATTCCCGAAAAGAAGAGTTCATCTCGGCAGCCCGGCGCGCGGCGCAACAAGAAGCCGCAAAATTCAATTTAACTCATGAAGAGTCCGAAGGCTCATCGGATTCGGCACCGTTGCGGACGCCCCGGCAAATTCCGGTAACCGGGGCCAACCGTCTCATGAGCCGGATTGGATCTCTCGTACGCTCGCTTCCACGCCCACCCTTTGTGGTTCTCTCAATAGCTGCCTTCGCCGCAAGTGCTGGCATACTTGCAACCGAAAAGCTGGTTCAATCGATAGGATCCGAAATCAATTCCGCCCAGGTCAAAGAGCGTTCGGGAAAAACCTTCACGTCGCCTGTGACTTTCGAGGAACCTGCAAAAATAAGGCTCGCCGAACAGCATGTGGGTCGCACAGGACCGGTCGCCTTCAAGCCATATAAGATAGGCGATGCGACCACAGCGCGTGGCGAAACGCCAACCATGACCACAGGGCGCCGGACCACCAAGATGACGGCGCTTCATGCGTTGCCGAAAAGTCTGGCAACCGCGTCCACGGATGATGCCGATCGTACTTCACCGCCAAAGCAGTCCCAAGCCACGCCAGATGGCAAGCTCACCGGGAGCATCTCCAAGACCAATGCCGTTTCAACACGGATGGCCAAGGATCGCAAATCAGCCGGCAAAGCGAAAAATACAGCGTCAGGTGTCACGGCTCCTGCTGTCCGGCCGACGGTTGGCAAACTTTTTACCGCAAAGCCAATATTGAAATTGCAAAAGACGAATCCCGTGTGGCTGGCCCACACAAGTCCAACCATCCGCAAACCCGCCACGCGGCCACAGCCCAAACCAAACCACGCATTGCCGCCAACAGCTATCGGCTCCCTTTCTCTGAGGCGCGCGGCTGCTAATGGCAATATCACCTCGCAGTATGAAATCGCCCTGCGCTACGCTCAAGGCAAGGGTGTCAAACGAGATTATGGGAAAGCCGCGACTTGGTTTAAACGCGCGGCGTCGAATGGGTTTGCACCAGCACAATACCGGGTGGCAACGCTCTTTGAGCGCGGCCTTGGAACAGCGAAAGATTTTGGGCGTGCGCAGATTTGGTATCGCCGGGCTGCCGTGACTGGCAATGTCAAGGCCATGCACAATCTCGCGGTTCTCTATACCAAGACCGAGAATGGCACGATCGACTATGCCCGGGCGGCAGAGTGGTTTGAAAAAGCCGGAGCCTATGGGTTAGCGGACAGCCAATATAATCTCGCAATACTTTATGAAAACGGTCTTGGGATCGATAAGGATCTCACCAAATCCTACA
Source organism: bacterium MnTg02 (assembly GCA_008974985.1). Classification (GTDB taxonomy): domain Bacteria; phylum Pseudomonadota; class Alphaproteobacteria; order Rhizobiales; family BFAS01; genus MnTg02. The sequence continues at coordinate 6,508 of BFAS01000350.1, read as the reverse complement.
AATGGTTCAGCCTCGCGGCAGCTCGTGGCGACAAGGAAGCCGACAAACGCCGGAGAGCGCTGCAAGGCCAACTGAGCGCCAAAGCGCTTGAGCTTGCCAAGGCTGCAACAAAGAGCTGGCGGGCGAAGTCGATCAAACGCTCGGCCAATGTGGTGATTCTTCCCATCGATGGCTGGCAAAGCCTACCCAACGGCTCCAGCAATCTTCTTTCCTCAACCGGAACGGCAAAGAAATCCGAATCCCGCAAGGGCTGAGGATCCCCCGGACATATCGTCCCTTCGTCGCTAGAGTGCTTCCGGAAAAGTGGGAACCGGTTTTCCGATTAAGTTGCGCGACAAAACAAAGAGTTAGAGTCTGATTTTGATTCTATCAAAATCGAAAAGACCCTAGTGCATTTTCAGGAAAAGCATGCCCTCCAACTTGATCGGCGGGTGTGTGCGCTTTTCCGCCCGGAAAAAACGTAAAAACACAAAAACCATTGCAGACGTTAATCCGCTTGTCCGCAGTTCGAAGTCTGTTCGCATGAATCCCGTCCATTCAGACATGAATGTTGCGACAGAACCCCCAAGGTGGCTGAATAATTCCAAAGGAAATTATGATTGACCCATAATGTCCTTCGCCAAGCGCGACTGCGTGGTCCACACCTTATGGTGTGTAAGCCTGCGTGGCGCGTGAACGCCCATAGGTCATGCCCAATGACCGATGGCAGAAGGACCGAAATAGACCGGCAAAATCGCCTTACCGGAAGCCCGTCCTTCGATCGATCCGAAAAATCGATAGAACGCATTGACTTATGCAGCACCCGGGAGTTTAAACAGCCCCTAAAGACGCGTTGCCGTAACAAACCAGACGCGCCCATCCGATTGATAATTCTACTGAAGCGTGTGACTGGCTGTCTCATCCGACGAGGTTTGGGGTTTGGCCATGCAGATTTATCTGCCAATTGCCGAAATATCCGTGAACATACTGGTCATTCTCGGCATGGGTGGCGCCGTGGGATTCTTGTCGGGCATGTTCGGCGTCGGCGGCGGGTTTTTGATGACCCCGCTGCTCATTTTTTCCGGAATTCCTCCGGCGGTTGCGATCGCCACGGAAGCCAATCAAATTGTTGCCTCATCCGTATCCGGAGCACTCGCGCAATGGCGCCGGGGAAATGTTGACGTGCTGATGGGGACCGTCTTGCTGGCGGGCGGCATTGTCGGATCGTTTTTTGGTGTTCAGCTTGTCAAAATCCTCCGCCAGCTCGGTCACGTGGATCTGATTATCTCACTCAGCTATGTCACATTTCTTGGCATCATTGGCTCCTTGATGCTCGTCGAAAGCCTGAACGCAATCCGTAAACTGCGTGCTGGAGGATCGCCGTCCAGCCGCCGGCCAGGACAACACAACTGGATCCACGGCCTTCCCTATAAACTTCGCTTTCACCGCTCGAAACTTTACATCAGCGCTATTCCGCCACTGATCATTGGTTTCTTTGTCGGCATTCTTGCCGCGGTCATGGGTGTCGGCGGTGGATTTATCATGGTCCCGGCGATGATCTATCTGTTACGCGTGCCGACAAATGTCGTGGTCGGCACGTCTCTATTTCAGATCGTCTTCGTAACCGCATTGGTGACCGTATTGCACGCGACCGAGAACCAGACCGTCGACGTCGTTCTTGCCCTCTTGCTGATGATAGGAGGCGTCATTGGGGCACAATTCGGCGTGAAGGCTGGGCAAAAACTCAAAGGCGAACAGATGCGGGCAATATTAGCGATTATGGTTCTCGGAGTATGTCTGCGCCTGGGCCTTGATTTGGTTATCGAACCGAGCGAACTTTATTCGCTCACATTATTTACGGGAGGACTTTGATGGCCCGGTCAACGCCCCGACAAATGCTGCTGATGGCCTGTTTGTTGGTCATTGCCGCGCTAAGTAGCGTGGCGCCGGCAAAGGGGCAGGGCGTTATCTCCGATCTCTCAAAACGCGACGTCCCGATCGAGTGGAATTTCACCGGAACCCAGATTTTGATTTTCGGGGCAATCGAGGCATCGGCGGATGACAAAAGTATAGCCGATGTGATCATCGTGGTGACCGGACCGCGCCGAACAATATTGGCGCGGCGCAAAAGCCGTGTTGCCGGCATATGGATCAATACCGTGACAATGCCATTCAAAAAGGTTCCGGGCTATTATTCGATTGTCAGCTCGCGGCCTCTGGCAAAAATCGCCTCGAATATCACACTCGCACAGCTTGGTATCGGACTCGATGCCCTCGCGCACCATCTGGCAATCGAAAACGACACCCCGAACGCGACGAATTTGGGCATTTTTAGCAAGGCCGTCATTCGCATTCTTCGCAATGAAGGGCTTTACCGGGAAGAACCGGATGGCGTGAAAATAATCGATAAAAGCCTATTTCGCGCGACGATCGGCCTCCCGGCCAATGTACCGGTCGGCGAATTTCATGCCGATATCTATCTCTTTCGGGATGGGAGCTTGGTAAGCGCTCAATCGCAGCCGCTCCATATTGAAAAGCAGGGCTTGGAACGTTTCGTATACACGCTTGCATTCGAATATCCAATGCTCTACGGCATCGTCGCGGTCATGCTCGCCGTGTTGGCCGGTTTGGCGGCCTCGGCGGTCTTCAAGCGCGATTGAGCTATTTTCGCTTGCGCCAGCTACCCTTGCCAATATTTGGCAACAATCGTTATTCAAGAAAATCATTGTGCGCGATTGCATGATCCACAACAGTGGACACTAGGTCATATTCAATGAACTCCGGTTCACCAAATCTGCTCTAACTCTTTGTTTCTACGCATTTTTCAGGCGGAAAACCGTACACACTCGCCGATCAAGTCGGAGGGCATGCTTTTCCTGAAAATGCCCTAATTTCGCGGAACATCGTGCGAAGAAATGAATAAGTCAAACAGGATCATCGCTACAGGGCTCCTAGTCTTTGCCCTAGCCGGATTGGGCATTATAGGTCTTTGGCTGTTTGCGAACGGTAAGATTGCGCTAAAGCCGCAAAACAAACGACTAACAGAGCTGGGTCGTACGATCTATGCAGAGCAGTGTGCTTCGTGCCACGGCAAAAATTTAGAAGGAGAGCCGAATTGGAAAAGCCAGAAGCCAAATGGCCGTCTCCCTGCACCTCCCCATGATATGACCGGTCATACTTGGCACCACCGGGATGATTTGCTTTTCCAACTGACAAAAATTGGAACAGAAGCAGTCATTGGAGGCGACTACAAATCGGACATGCCGGGCTTCAAGGATATACTTGACGATCAAGAAATCATCGCTGTGCTGTCGTTTATAAAAAGCACCTGGCCTGCGCGAATTCAAAAACGCCACGACCGGTTAAATCAAAAGGGTTCATAATGTTGCAGCATGCCAAGAATGCTTATGGGCAGGTTCGGCATCAACCTGAACGACTATGGACGTCGGTCGCAACGGTTTTGATTTGTGCAGCCCTGTTAGCAGTGCTCTCTGATAAATCTCTGGCGGGACATTCGAGCCCAATGCGCGATGCCAGCAAACTCCTCGCGGTCGCAGATCTATTTAAAAAACACTGTAAATCGTTCGGGGAAGTCGATTCGACCGTCCTCAGCAATGAACTTAAGAATGCAGGCATCATGTCCGTGGACCCAGGCAACGGAACAGAAGTCGCAGAATTACGTAGTGAATATGTCTCGCGTTACAGAAATGCGATCCGGAAAGACGGCGCATCTTCGTTTTGCCGGCAGGCCCTTGAGGCCTTCGCCGACAAGGATCCGCGCATACTCGTGCGTCTGAAATAACAGGCGATACTGCTTTTCGCTTTCCGTATTTCTAAGACGATCCGATAGGACAGCTACTTAGCGCGACCAAACATCTAGTCGCTTAAAAGCTGGCGTGGCGCGATCGGGAAGATGTCGCTCGATCCAATCATCCAGATAAACATGCTTCCCCCTGAGAAGAGCGGTGCGAAGGCGTCGTCGAGGACATTGAGCCCGCCCGTGAAGGCGCCAAATGCCGGAAGAACAAGCCGCGCGCCATTAGATACAAAACAGCGCCGCCTGAGAACGCGGCTTCGCTGAGATATTTTCGCGACCGGATGCAGATGCCCGGCAATTTCATGCACGACCGGCCCTTTAACAGGCTCGTGACGGAACTTTATGCGGCCAATAGGCAGAACGTCCGTCACTTCGCCGCCAAGTTTGCTGGGAATTTCCGGATCATGATTACCGGTTATCCAGACCCATTTCCTATTCTCTTGCAAGGCTTTGAGCCGTTCAAGATCGTCCGCCTGGATGCGATCGGCAGCTTCCAAGTCATGCAAACTATCTCCGAGCGCCACCACGCGGGCCGGCTCATACTTTGCAATGACCTCGCCAAGGCGGACCAGTGTCGCCCGCGTATCATAGGGCGGCAAGTGTACGCCCTTGCGAGCCAGCGATGATCCCTTCTCGAAATGCAGGTCGGCAATGATGAGTGTATCCTCAACAGGCCAATAGAGCGCACCGGACGTATCGGCGACAAAGCTATTGCCGCTGAGCAAGATCCGGCATTCGCCGTTAACCGTCCAATTTTCGTCCTGCAGCTTCAGATTATGTGTTTTGTCCACCCCCGAATGCCTCCTTCACGAGCACGTCCGCAGCTTCCCGCAATAAGGCCTCGTCCGCTTCTCCATGAATCGGCTCTTTACCGATCTCCAACATAACCGGCACGGCTAGCGGAGATATCCGGTCAAGAGCTTTGTAGCGGATACGACCTTTGATCCTTTTTAGAAACTCTCCGATTCGGGCAAGGTCAAGCAAGCCCGTAGCGGCATCTTTCCAGGCCGCTTGCAGCAAAATATGGTCCGGCTCGTGGCTGCGGAGCACGTCATAGATCAAATCCGACGATATGGTGACCTGCCGGCCGGTTTTCTCCTGCCCGGGATGACGGCGCTCGATGAGGCCCGAAATTATGGCGCAATTCCGGAACGTTCGTTTCATTAAGCTCGATTCGGAAAGCCAGGCGTCGAGATCATCGCCGAGCATGTCTTCCTCAAAGAGCCAGGCCAGCTCAAGACGCTCTGAAGCGATCATCGCGGTCAAATCGCTCAGTCCCCAGACTGCGAGCGCATATTCGTTGGCCACAAAACCCATCGGTTTTGCATGAACGCGCTCAAGCCGACGTGTTAGCAACATGCCGAGTGTTTGGTGAGCCAAGCGGCCTTCGAACGGATAGCAGACAAGGTAGTATTTCCGGCCGCGTGGAAATGTTTCCACAAGCATCTCATCCTGCTTGGGAAGCAGTGAGCAGTTTTTCTGAATTTCAAGCCACTCGGTCACCTGGCTCGGAAAGCGGTGCCAATCGGTTTCATCCGCCAGCATGGCGCGCACGCGCGCGGCCAAATATGTGGACAGCGGAAATTTACCCCCCTGATAGGATGGAATTTTAGGATCATCTATGCGGCTGCGCGTAACAATGGCCTCGGTTTCCCGCAAGCCTTCGAAGCGCAAAATCTCACCGGCAAAAACGAAGCTATCTCCGGGAACAAGCTGCTCGATAAACCATTCCTCGACCTCTCCAAGAACGCGGCCGCCGCGCCCGAGGACTGCGCCGGGCCGCTGGGCACCACGGCCCCGCCCGAGGCGCACTTTTATCATCGGCGCTTCGACAATCGTGCCGACATTGAGCCGGTATTGCTGGGCAATCCGTGGATGAGCAAGGCGATAGAGGCCCTCGCCCGTCACCTTCAGGCGCGCATAACGATCATAGACGCGAAGTGCGTAACCACCGGTTGCAACAAAGCCGATCACTTTGTCAAAGAGCTCGCGGGTCAAATACCGGTAGGGCGAAGCGGACGTCACTTCGCCAAACAAGCGATCCGGATCGAAGGGAGAGGAGCACGCACAGCCAAGGATATGCTGCGCTAACACGTCGAGACCGCCATCGCGGATGAGCGGTGTATCTTGCGCGCCATCATTGATCGCATCAAGTGCGGCTTGGCATTCCAAAACCTCGAACCTGTTGGCGGGAACGAGCAGCGCCTTCGATGGCTCGTCGATCCGGTGATTTGCCCGCCCAATTCTTTGCGCCAGCCGGCTTGCGCCTTTCGGTGCCCCGACATTGATGACGAGATCGACATCGCCCCAATCAATGCCGAGATCGAGCGTCGAAGTGCAAATCACCGCCCGAAGTTGTCCGGCAGCCATCGCCGCCTCGATTTTGCGCCGCTTGCCGACATCGAGAGAGCCGTGATGAAGAGCGATCGGCAATTTGTCTTCATTGAGATGCCACAGTTCTTGAAACAGCATTTCGGCCTGAGAACGGGTATTGACGAACACCAAGACCATGCGGTTCTGCCGAAACGCTTCATAAATTTCCGGCAAGGCATAGCGCGCCGAGTGACCCGCCCAGGGCACGTGGATGGCGGACGCTAAAATGCGGATGTCGGGAACAGCGCCGACACGAGCCACGATCAGGTCCACCAAATGGCTCACGCCGCTTTCCGGGCGTTGCCTCTTCAGATAGGCGCAAAGCTCTGATGGCCGGGC
>BFAS01000349.1 GCA_008974985.1 bacterium MnTg02 | reverse complement strand
CAACCATATTTGCGTTGTCAAGCGGGCTTGGCAGAGCCGGCGTCGCGGTCATACGCGTTTCGGGTCCGGCGGCAAGCAAGGCGCTTACTGATCTCGCTGGACTGCTGCCTGCGCCGCGCCGCGCAGAGCTCGCCCTGCTGCATCGTCCTGGCGAGCAGGATCCTCTGGATCGTGCGCTCTTGCTCTGGTTTCCGGGCCCAAAAAGCTTCACCGGCGAGGATGTGGCGGAGTTTCATATTCATGGCGGCCGGGCGGTCATCCAGGCGGTTCTTGAGACGCTGTCCCAGGTTCCCGGCCTGCGCATGGCCGAGCCCGGCGAATTTACCCGGCGCGCGTTCGAGAACGGCAAGATAGACCTGACGGCGGTCGAGGGCCTAGCGGATCTCATCGATGCAGAAACCGAGGCGCAACGGCGTCAAGCTCTGAGCCAGAGTAGTGGGGAATTGGGGGCTCTCTATGATGGCTGGCGTTCACGCCTGATCCGGGCGCTTGCTTTGACGGAATCGGTGCTTGATTTTTCCGATGAAGGGGATGTCACCGAAAAGGCTTTTGCGGAGGCTGTTGCAGACGCGCAAATCCTCCGCGATGCCATCCAGGATCATTTGACCGATCGCCATCGCGGTGAGATTTTGCGAGATGGGATGCGCGTGGTGATCGCCGGCCCGCCCAATGTCGGCAAGTCGAGCCTTTTAAATGCTCTTGCCCGCCGGGATGCGGCGATTGTCTCAGAGCAAGCGGGAACGACCCGGGATGCCATCGAGGTGCGGTTGGATCTGGATGGGTTTCCGGTGATCGTAACGGATACGGCAGGCATCCGCAAAACGGCTGAGCGGGTTGAGCAGGAGGGCATTCGGCGCACCATAAGACACGCCTCGGAGGCGGATCTTATTCTCTGGCTTATGGAGGCGGGACACCCGGATACAGACCTCCCCAATGACCTCCAGGGCCAGGAAGATCGCTCTTTACGGGTTCTGAATAAGATCGATCTCGCCGAGAACGGGGCGGCGCAATCGGCTGCGGATCTCCGGATTTCATGCAAAACTGGCGAAGGTGTGCGCGATCTCACCTCACGGCTCGCGGCGGAAGCGGGCGCGCGGATCGGCGTTATGAAAGAGCCCGCCGTCACCCGCCCCCGGCACCGCCGGGAACTGGAACGCTGCGCTGAATCTCTCGACGCCTTTCTCCGCGGAGAAGCGGACGCGTTGGAACTCAGGTCCGAGGAATTGCGCCAAGCCGCCCAAGCCCTCGGCCGCCTCACCGGCCGGATTGATGTGGAGGACGTGCTTGGCGAGATTTTCGCGAGTTTCTGCATCGGGAAATGAGGGGTGCGTGTTTCACGTGAAACGGTGGCCGGTGCCGCCGTCGTGCGGTTCGACCCAAGCTAATCGGTCTTGAAAACATCCTTTGTCCAGGATTGGCTATCGGACCGGCCGCCGCGCGATGGCGATGAGCCGCCGAGGAGGGCATCCCTATTCGATGAACCGCCAAACAAACTATTCCAGAACGATCGCCTTTCCTTTGGGACCCAGCTTCCAACTTGTTGCCAGTTGCGCCCCGGAAGCGCGGTCGGCTCCTTATTGGTATGAGCGTAGATCATGAGGTCGCGCCAAATCATGGTTGGCAGAGAGCCGCCGGTCACCCGTTTCATTGGGCTGAAATCATCATTGCCGATCCATACACCGGCAATATAATGGGCGGTATAGCCGATGAACCAAGCGTCCCGGTAGTCCTGGCCGGTTCCTGTTTTGCCGGCGGCTGGGTGTGGATCAAGCGCCGCCTGGCGCGCGGTGCCGATGGCGACTGTCGCGGAGAGCATATCGTTCATGGCGGAAACCAAATATGGCTTGACAACTCGACCCCAGCGCGGCCGCCCCCGTTTGAAAAGAACTTGTCCCTGGACGCCGCGAATTTGCTTAATAACATGGGCGAGAACACCATAACCGCCATTCGCAAAAGGAACGTAGGCGGCGGTGATTTCCAAAGGAGACACTTCCGCGGTGCCAAGGGAAATGGAGGGATTGTGATGCAGTTTTGAGCCAATCCCCAACCTGTGCGCCGTCTTAACGACAGTGTCCCGGCCAACCCATTCCGTCAGGCGAACCGATACCGTATTCAAGGAGTGGGCCAATCCCTTGAGCAAGGTCACATCGCCAAGATAGCGGTTGTTATAATTTTTGGGGCTCCAATTTTCGACGGTTATCGGGCCATCATAGACAATACTTGCCGGGGTGAGCCCCTTTTCCATCGCTGCAAGGTAGACGAAAGGTTTGAATGTAGAACCCGGCTGACGGCGGGCTTTGACGGCACGGTTAAACGGGCTCTTGGTGTAATCCCGTCCGCCAACCAACGCTTTCACTTCACCGTTGCGGTCGAGAATAACGGCTGCGGCCTGACCCGCTGAATAGGTGGCGGCGTGAAGTGCCATATCCTCTTTGACAATCCTTTGCGCGGCCCCTTGCAGGTCGTAGTCGATGGTTGTCTCGACCTCGATGTCTTCTTTTAAGTTTTGCCCATAGGCCGCAACCAATTCAACCACCCAATCTATGACATAACCGAAGCTCTCCGACGGCAAATATGTCCGCAGGATGGGAGGATCGTCGATCGCAAGCAAATACGCCTCACGTGACAATGACGACGTGTTCAGCATTTTCCGCAGCACAAGCTTACCGCGATCAAGGGCGCGCTGCAGGTTGCGCGTGGGTGCGTAATAGGACGGTGATTTAATCAGGCCCGCAAGAATCGCGCCTTCATATATGCTGACGTCGGATATGCTTTTGCCAAAATAATGCTGGGCTGCGGCTTCAATGCCGTAATTGCCCGCACCGAAATAGATGCGGTTCAAATAAAGCTCTAAAATTTGTTCCTTTTCAAGGCGGTATTCCAAAGAAAATGCCAAAAGCATTTCTTCGAATTTCCGCCAATAAGTGCGTTTCGGCTTCAGAAACAGCACTTTTGTTAACTGCTGGGTGATCGTGCTGCCGCCTTGCACAATACGGCCGGCGCGATGGTTGGCGATCGTCGCGCGAAGAATGCCCAGAGGATCGAAGCCAAAATGATAATAGAAACGGCGATCCTCGGTGGCGAGTACGGCATTCACCACATGCGCTGGCATTTGGTCGAGCGGAACGTGATTGCGTCTCAGCCCCTTTTCGGCGATGACCTTGCCGTTTGCGGCCAATATTGTGAGCTTGGCGGGGTTCTGGCTCAATCCCGCCTTGAGCGGATCCGGGGAGATCAGGGAGTAGACGGTCACCATCCCAACCAAAATCAGAGCAAGCCAAATCGCGCACACAAACCCCCAATAAAGAGCGAAGGTCGTGGTGCGATATAGCCAGGACCGTTGTTCACGTGGCGTGCGCTTCCAGGGCCAGGGTTTCCGTGGGTTTTTTTCGGATTCGGAAAGACGAGGATTGTCACGGTTCTGCTGAGCGATCAAGTTTGGCAGATCCGTCCGTTCGCGTTTGGTGAACCGGTCACCCAGAGTGTCGGCAGCCGCATCAGTCGAGCCTAATCGCGCATCAGGCGATTTACCGCGAAACATCCGCCGAATTATCCGCCCAATACTCATGGCAAACACGGCCTTCCCGAACGCGATTTTCAATATGAGCGCACTTAGAGTAGCTCATAATAGTCGAAATCGGCATGCTTTTGCTCGGCATTGGCTCAGCCCACGTCGGCGACACGATGCTGGCTTTTTAGTGAATAACAGCCGAGTTGTTCTGTTATTAGCCGCGGAATTTGACCGGAGAAGGACATGTTCGGCTTGGTCCGACGAGAGTTTTGCCTAAGTCCCATCCCTCAACATTTTGGTGAGAGACCTGGTGGGAAACAAAGCAAGTCAATAGGCTAGAGCTTCGCAATCAAATCTGACAGTCGACGGCAAGCGGTGGCGGTGAGCGTGTCTCCGTTTCACGTGAAACAGGCGAGCAACGAGATTTCGCTATGCTAAAGCCTCCCGGAGGCATCTCAAGACCTTTGACGCGTCCAGGTCTGGAGAGTAATGTCCGCGGCACTTTTCCGTTCGTTGCAGGCATTGAGACAAGATCGCGATAAATCGTTGACGAGAGCAGATTTGATGAACTTCAGGTCACCGAATATGCTCTAAATCTTCGTTTCTATGCATTTTCCGGGCGGACGACCGCACACACTTTTCCTGAAAATGCTCTGGGGTGCAGAGACATGGGTACGCAAAGCTTTGATGTCATCGTGATTGGCGGTGGCCACGCCGGCTGCGAGGCGGCGGCCGCGGCGGCGCGTATGGGTGCGGCCACCGCCCTATTGACTCACAAATTCGAGACCATTGGCGAGATGTCCTGCAATCCGGCCATTGGTGGGCTCGGCAAAGGGCATCTTGTCCGTGAGATCGATGCTCTCGACGGCTTGATGGGGCGGGTTATCGATCAGGCCGGGATCCAATTCCGCGTTCTCAATCGCTCAAAAGGCCCAGCCGTACAAGGACCGCGCGCTCAGGCGGACCGCAAGCTCTATCGCCGCTTTATGCAGCAAGCCATTCAGGCCGTGGACAATTTGGAAGTCATTGCCTCAAGTGTCGAGGATCTGACGGTTGATGATGGCTGTGTCACCGGAATTGTCACCGGGGACGGGATAAAATATCGAGCGGGTACAGTCGTTTTGACGACCGGAACCTTTCTCAATGGCCTCATTCATATCGGCGAGAAGAAAATTCCCGCAGGACGCCACGGAGAAGCACCGGCGCTCGGCCTCTCGACGCGCCTCTATGCGCTGGGCCTGCGGATGGGACGGTTGAAGACCGGAACGCCTCCACGGCTGGAGGGAACGACGATTGCCTGGGAGGGCCTGGAGGCGCAGCAAGGCGATGAGCCGCCGGTTCCCTTTTCTTTCCTCACAGAGGCCATCACCCAGCGCCAAATCTCTTGTCATCTGACCCATACGAACGAACAAACCCACGAGATCATTGCGGCGAACATCGACCGCGCGCCGATATATTCCGGCCAGATCGATAGCGTGGGGCCGCGCTATTGCCCATCCATCGAAGATAAGATCGTGCGCTTTAAGGATCGCCAAAGCCATCAGATCTTTTTGGAGCCGGAAGGGCTGGATGATACGACGATCTATCCCAATGGCATCTCCACCTCTCTTCCCGAGACGGTGCAATATGCCTTCCTAAAGACGATTCCGGGTCTGGAGAACGCCCATGTGAAACGCCCCGGCTACGCGATCGAATATGATTATGTTGATCCTCGTGAGCTCTTCCCGACGCTCGAAACGAAGACTTTGACCGGCCTCTTTCTTGCTGGCCAGATCAATGGCACGACAGGCTATGAGGAGGCCGGGGCTCAGGGGCTTATTGCCGGCTTAAACGCGGCTCTGAAGGCGGGTGGCAGTGCGCGGGGGCTCGTTCTCAGCCGGGCCGATAGCTATACGGGAGTAATGATTGACGATTTGGTGACCCGTGGTGTTCGCGAACCCTATCGCATGTTTACCTCTCGTGCGGAGTACCGGCTACGTCTCAGAGCAGACAATGCGGATCAGCGCCTAACGCCAAAGGGCATTGAGATTGGCTGCATTGGGCCAGAGCGGGCAGCAATATTTGCAGCAAAATCTCGGGAGCTTGAGGCAGCGGAAAACCTGTTCCAGCGTCTCTCGATGACGCCGAACGAGGCCAATCGTCAGGGCATCAAGATCAATTGCGATGGCCGCCGCCGGAGCGTTTACGATCTATTGGCCTATCCGGAGATCGGTCTTGAGCGGCTCAAGGCTATATGGCCGGAAATTGGTGATGTTGCGGCACCTATTGCCACTCAGGTGGCCGTCGACGCCCGCTATGCCGTCTATCTCCAGCGCCAAGAAGCGGACATCGTTGCGCTCCGCAAGGATGAGAGCGTGGCCATCCCCGGGGACCTTGACTATGGCGCAATTCCCGGTCTCTCGAACGAGGCCCGCCAGCAGCTCGCCCAACAGCGGCCTGCAACGCTCGCTCAGGCGGCGCGTTGTGATGGCGCGACCCCGGCGGCCCTGATGCTGCTCCTTGCCCATTTGAAGAAGCGGCCCAGAACCCGAACGGCGTAATGGTTGACGACCGATCCTCTCTGTCTTCTCGACCGTCACCAAGCCCTATTGAGGTGGCAGGTCCCGACGACTTTATCGCCGCGTTCGGCGTTTCACGTGAAACAGTAGAGCGGCTGAGTTGCTACGCCGATCTCTTGAAACATTGGCAGAAGGCACAAAATTTGGTGTCGTCCAAGACGTTGGACGAGATATGGCAACGCCATTTCGCCGACAGCGCACAATTGCTGGAAGTGGCGCCGGTGGATGCTCGAATATGGTGCGATCTCGGCAGTGGTGCGGGATTTCCGGGCCTCGTCCTGGCGATCCTCCTGGCCGGAGAGGAGGTCTCAAAGCCAGCGCCAACGGTCCGCCTGATCGAAAGCAACGGACGCAAATGTGCGTTTCTCCGCGAAGTTGTCCGGCAAACGGGTATCGCCGAGGCAGGCGAGATTGTGGAAATCGTAAATCGGCGAATTGAATCACCTCCCGACTCGGCTAAAGTCGAACCCGCCGATATCATCACGGCTCGGGCCCTTGCGCCGCTAGAGCGGCTTTTGGATCTGGCCGCACCCTATGTTGCTCCGCAATCGGTGGCGCTTTTCCTAAAAGGACGGGACGCGCGTCAAGAACTCAAAAGGGCGGAGCAGTCTTGGCGTTTCACGTGGAACATGATCTCGAGCCGGACGGATCCGGATGGTCATATTATCGAGATCAGGAATTTGCGCCCGGTTTAAGGAGATGAACCAATGGCCGGCAGTATTACGGGGCAGCATGGATTGCGGGTCATCGCCGTGGCCAATCAAAAAGGCGGTGTCGGCAAGACGACGACGGCGATAAATCTTGGAACAGCGCTCGCAGCAGTCGACGAGCGCGTGCTTATCGTTGATCTTGATTCGCAGGGCAATGCGAGCACGGGGTTGGGTATTGACGAGAAAATGCGGACGATATCGACCTTTGACGTGTTGGTTAAAACCGCGACCCTTGGCCAATCCTATATCAATACCAGCATACCGAACTTAAGCGTCGCTCCGGCCACCCGGGACCTCGCCGGCCTTGAGTCTGAATTAAACAACGCGCCAAACCGGGCCTACCGGCTCCGCGACGCAATCGTTGGGCTTCGGGCATCGCAAGAGAACCAGCCCTTGGATGAGCGCTTCACTTATGTGCTGATCGACTGCCCGCCATCCCTCAATATTTTGACGATCAATGCTATGGCGGCAGCGGATTCGATCCTGGTTCCTGTGCAATGTGAATTCTTCGCGCTGGAGGGGATCACCCAGCTCAAGGAAACCATCGATTTCGTGAAGGGCAGCCTCAATCCCGCGCTGGAGATCCTCGGCGTCGTGCTCACCATGCACGATCCGCGGACAAAACTCGCGGAGGAAGTGGCGAACGAGGTTCGCGCTTTCTTTGGTGAGAAAGTCTATTCGACGCTCATACCGCGCAATGTCCGCGTCGCGGAGGCGCCGTCCTTTGGCAAGCCGATCTTGCTTTACGATTACAAATGCGCAGGCAGCCAGGCCTATATCAAGTTGGCGATCGAAATCATCGAGCGGGAGCGTCTTCTTGGCGCTGCCTAGAGCATGATCCCGAAAAGTAGAATCCAGTTTTCGAAAGAGATCATGCTTAAACAGAATGTTAGTGCGTGGTTCTGATTCAATCAGAACCAGTTGCGCTCTAAGTCCTGATAGGGGCACGAGGGAGACGAGACATATGGCAGTGGGAGCTCAAAACAGTCGGCTTGGACGCGGCCTCGCCGCGCTTATTGGCGACAATCCGGCGGAAATTGGAACCGTATTTCCAGCCGAAGGACAGCAAAAAATCGTTGCCATCGAACAGGTACGGCCAAGTCCGCTCAATCCGCGCACCGATTTTCCTGAAGCCGAGCTAGAAAACCTTGCATGTTCGATCCGCGAAAAAGGCTTGGTCCAACCGCTGGTGGTGCGGCCGTCAAAGACCGGCAAGAGCGACTATGAAATCGTCGCCGGTGAACGGCGTTGGCGCGCGGCACAGCTGGCCGGTTTGCATTCCGTGGCTGTTATTATCCGTGACTTGACCGATGGCGAAGCGCTGGAGCTCGCCGTTATTGAAAATGTCCAGCGGTCGGATTTGAACCCGATTGAGGAGGCTCATGGCTATCGCGAGCTGATCGAAACATTTGGTTACACCCAGGAAGACCTGGGCAAAATTGTTGGCAAGAGCCGCAGCCATCTGGCCAATATGTTGCGCTTGCTAAAACTTCCCGAGAAGGTTCAAAAGCTCCTTCGTAAAGGCGATTTGAGCGCTGGTCATGCCCGCGCCTTGGTTGGCCGGAAAGATGCCGAAGAGTTGGCGCAGCGCATTATTGCCAACGGTCTGAACGTCCGCAATGTCGAAGCGTTGATCCAAGAGGATCGGACCGGCAAATCGAAAAAGGCCAAAACGGGCGGGCTGGACCCGGATACGCGTGCCATGCAGCGCGAATTGGAAAACGGTCTCGGCTTGGATGTGGCAATCAAACCTGGCTCTGGAGAAAGCGGTGAAATCCGCGTCCGCTACACCACTCACGACCAATTCGAGGATCTTTGTGTGCGTTTAATAACCAGCCAAAAGGGCTAACTTTGAGCGCTCCTAGTGGATCAAACCTGACATTTGAGTCCCGAGGCGGCAAGAGAGAATACGGCCTAACTGGCGCAACTGTCAGGACAATTTGATCCATCAGCAAAAGGGCTAGTGGTACGAAGCGCTAGATTCGAACCACTAGGAGCTTGCGTCGGAAAGAGATCGGATAGACTCTAGCGTCCGTGCATCTGGCAGAGGGACATGAGCAACCGTTCCGCTGTGACGTCCTCGAGCGCGGTTTGAGATCTACACCGTTGCGTCGCCTGTTGGACCCGGTCCAGTGCCGTTAAAAGCCGTCCGGCCGGCCAATCGCGGCATTGATTGGCGAACTCCGTTTGCTGGCGGAAGTGAACGGGTGGGCGCAGTTTTCGCACCGCCGCCTCCAGCGCAGCACCACTGTCAATGTCCGTCCGCACCTTATGCAGCCGCATCACATGCCGGCCTAACACCGTGAGAATGGCGGATGCCGGAGAGCCCGCCGACCGCATTCGATCCAACTGCGCGAGGCAGGTTACGGTGTGCCCGCTCATCGCTGAATACGCAATCATATCCAAAGTCAAACCTGAAGTATCACCGATGACAGCGTCGATATCTTCGATCGAAACCTCAGATTGGCCGGCGGCATAGAGTGTCAACTTGATGAGCTCGGATCGGGATAAAGTTCGATCCGAACCAATAAGACCAATAAGGTGGCGTTTGGCGGCGGACGTTATTGACAAACCGGCTTCACCAAGTTCCTCGTCAATGAGCTGGCCGAGGGCGCGTGGGTCATCGCCATAGCAAGCGATCGCTGCACCTTGACCGGCCTTTTCGAACAATGTGCGAAGTTTGGCGCTTCGTTTGAGATCGCCTGCTTCCACGATCAGGGTTGTCGCCGGAGGCGGGTCCGCAAGAAATTCCTCAATGATCGGCAGGCTGAGCTTCTGGCTGGCTTTGACGCGGACGATTTTGGTGCCGCCGAACATGGGTACGGTCAAAAGCTCGGTTGGCAACCGGTCGGGATTGTCGGCGAGATCTGTGTCCTGAATGCTAATGATTTCGCCGGCCGGATCGTCACGATTTGCAATATTTGCGGCGAGCTTGCGCGTCCGCTCGGCGACAAGCCCAGCATCTGGACCGAATACGAGGATCGCCTGAAGCGCCGGATCAGGTCTGTTGGTGAATGCGTCGGCTTGGGCTGGTTTAACCGCGATCATGCCAGTAATAAATCATCGCGCCGGAAAGGCTGTGTGGCGGTTCTATGCGGTTGCGAGATAGGTAGCAATGCGGGTCTTAATTTCATCGGCGAGTGTGCGCGCAGCCCGGTTCTCGGCATCGATCCGCGCCCGAGTGTTGGAAAATAGCGAATTAACTTGCTTGCCGTCGTTGGCGCGTTCGAAGCTTTTATCATAAGCCGCTCGCGTGTGGCTGTTTCCTTTGAAAACCACCTTATTGTTTTTGACGCTAACAAGCTTGAAATTTGCATCGATCAGGTAGATTTGGCCTTCAGAGTCGCCTGAGATCTCAACAAGAAGCGCCGTATCGCTTTCCCGGATGGCGACTTCCAGCCGGTATTCCGACTGCAAGATCGGTCCGCCTTGCGCGGTTTTGAAGATCAATTCGTTTCGAATTCTTTGACCGACACGGCCGGGGATCGGAGCAATATTGACCGTCTTTAGCACATCTTGTAAGCGCGCACCACTTGCGGTTGTTCCGTAAAGTGGCTGGAAAGCACATCCGGCAAGCAGTAATGCAGCAGCACCGGCAAAGCTCACAAGCTTCAACAGGCGCCGGCAATCCGGGCCCGGAGCACGTAGCCTATTCCCCCTAGGCAACGACATTTATTATCCTTTGCGGCACCACGATAATTTTCTTTATGTCACGCCCCCCAATGGCGCGCACTACATTATCCAATTTTAATGCAGCAGCTTCAATATCCTCTTTCGCGGCGTTTCGCGCAATAGTCAATTCATCACGCCGCTTGCCATTGACTTGAACGGCTATTGTCACCGTCTCGTCAACGAGAAGATTTTTGTCGACCGCCGGCCAAGATTGTTCGGCCAGCAATGTGTCATACCCAAGGCGGCTCCAGCATTGCTCTCCCAAATGCGGCATCATCGGCGCGAACATTTGCGTCAGGAATTCCGCCGCTTCCCGATGGGCCCAATCGAGTGTTTTGTCATCTTTGCCGGAGCTAGCCTGGCGTGCTGTGGTGATTGAATTGGCAAATTCATAAATATGCGCGATGGCTCTATTGAAGCGCAGCGCTTCGACGTCCTTGCTCACGGCATTTAAAGCACGGTGTGCGGTGCGATGGAGCGCATCGGCGGGTTCCGACAAACGTTTGGGCCGCTTCGTTCCTGGCGTGCATACAATATCTTCGGCTATTTCGTCGATAAGACGCCAGATGCGTTGAACAAAGCGCCCAGCGCCCTCGACCCCGGCAGCGGTCCAAACCACATCGCGTTCGGGCGGTGAATCCGACAACATATACCAGCGCGCCGTGTCAGCGCCGTAATGACCGATAATCTCGCTCGGATCGACGGTGTTGCGCTTTGACTTGGACATTTTCTCGACCGCCCCGATTTCCACCGGTTCCGACGTCGCGATGTGCAGGGCTTTTCTGTTGCCCTCCTCGCCTTCGATGCGAATTTCCGCCGGGGTGAGCCAGCCGCCATCCTTGCCCCTGTATGTTTCGTGATTGACCATGCCCTGGGTAAAGAGACCCGCGAATGGTTCCTTGAGACCGAGATGGCCGGTCTCCTGCATGGCGCGCGCGAAAAAGCGCGAATAGAGCAAATGTAAAATCGCATGTTCGATGCCGCCAATATATTGATCCACGGGCAGCCAATAATCGGTCGCCTCGCGGTCTGTCGGCGTCTCGGCATGGGGCGCGCAAAAGCGCGCGAAATACCACGATGAGTCAACAAATGTATCCAACGTATCCGTTTCCCGCTCAGCGTCCGTGCCGCATTTCGGGCAAGGGACGAATTTCCATGTGGCATGGTGGGCAAGCGGATTGCCGGGCTTTTCGAATGAGACATCTTCCGGCAGCGTCACCGGGAGATCGCCTTCCGGAACAGGAACCACGCCGCAGTCCGGGCAATGGATTATTGGGATCGGACAGCCCCAATAGCGCTGTCGGGAGACGCCCCAATCGCGCAGACGATAATTCACCTGGCGTGCCCCCCGGCCCTTGGCCTCCAGTTTGTCGGCAATTCTATTTTTCGCGTCTTCGACGGTGAGCCCATCCAGGAATGCTGAATTCGCGATTTCACCAGGCCCTGTATAGGCCTCCGTGCCAATTTCGAATGTCGCCGGGTCTTCCCCGGAGGGGATCACCACCGGAACGACATTGAGCTTATATTTGCGAGCGAAGTCGAGGTCGCGCTGATCATGCGCCGGGCAGCCAAAAATGGCGCCGGTGCCGTAATCCATCAAAATGAAATTGGCCACATAGAGCGGCAGTTTTTCCTTGGGCTTAAACGGGTGCTTTGCCGTTAATCCGGTGTCGACGCCCTTCTTTTCCGCCCGCTCTATTGCCTCTTCGCTAGTCTCAAGTTGTTGACATTCCTCAATAAAACGCTTTAACTTAGGATTGGACTTTGCCAGTTCCCTTGCCAGCGGATGTTCCGGTGAAAGTGCGCAGAAGCTCGCGCCGAAAATCGTATCCGGCCGGGTCGTGTAGACTTCGAGCGTCTTATGTGCTTTCGGCAGTCCCTTTCCAGCAAGCTCAAATTGCATCGCCAGGCCGTGGGATTTGCCGATCCAGTTTTGCTGCATGATGCGGACCTTTTCGGGCCACCGGTCGAGCGTCTCAAGAGAGTCCAGCAGGTCATCCTTGAATTTGGTGATCTTAAAAAACCATTGTGTGATTTCACGCTGCTCGACCAGAGCGCCTGAGCGCCAACCGCGGCCATCAATGACCTGCTCATTGGCGAGGACCGTTTGATCGACCGGGTCCCAGTTCACCTTGGCGGTGCGCCGATAGGCGAGGCCCTTCTCCAAAAAATCGAGGAATAGTTTTTGCTCTTGGGCGTAATATTCCGGATCGCAGGTTGCAAACTCCCGGCTCCAATCGAGCGACAGCCCCATGGTTTTGAGCTGCTTACGCATGGCGGCGATATTGTCATACGTCCAAGAAGCGGGATGGACGCCTTTTTCCATAGCGGCGTTTTCCGCCGGCATGCCGAACGCGTCCCAGCCCATCGGGTGAAGCACATTAAAACCCTTCGCCCGGCGATAGCGCGCGACGACATCGCCCATAGTGTAGTTCCGCACATGGCCCATGTGAATCCGGCCCGAGGGATAGGGAAACATCTCCAGCACATAATATTTGGGCTTCGATGAATCGGTTTCCGTTTTGAAAATATTGCGCTCGGCCCAGAGCGTTTGCCAATGCGGTTCGCGGTCCGGCGCGTTATAGCGTTCTGTGGCCATAAATCTCTTCTCTTGATCCCGCCGTTACTTTGCACTCGTATGCGTCCCGGTGCACTGTCGGCGCATAAAATGAATTTCGAAGCTTGAATAGGAAAGCGCGGCAAAGATGGCAACAACGCTTTTACATCCAGGACTGGAGGATGTCCTCCAGAACATCCTCCAGGCGGTAGAGGAGGCAGGACGAGAAGCCTCCAGCGTTCGACTGATTGCTGTCAGCAAAACGCATGATGCGGAGCGAATCGAGCCGATTATTGGCGCTGGGCAAAGGTTGTTTGGCGAAAACAGGGTTCAGGAAGCAACGGGCAAGTGGCCGGATCTCCGCGAGCGCCACCCGGATGTGGAGCTGCACCTTATTGGTCCGCTGCAATCGAACAAAGTGAAAGATGCAATTGCATTGTTCGACGTCATCCACTCGGTCGACCGGCCGAAAATCGCCAAGGCCCTGGCGCAGGAAATGGCGCGTAGCGGCCGGAAGCCGCGTCTGCTCGTTCAAGTCAATACCGGCGAGGAGGCGCAGAAAGCAGGTGTCTTGCCGGGCGATGCCGCTGGCTTTGTTGAACAATGCCAAGAGGAGTTCGGACTTGAGATCGAAGGGTTAATGTGCATTCCGCCGATCGACGAAGAGTCTTCCCTGCATTTCGCTCTCCTCGCCAAAATAGCCGGTGGTCTCGGCCTCAAAGAGCTGAGTATGGGAATGAGTGCTGACTATGAAACGGCAATTCAATTCGGCGCAACCTATGTGCGGATCGGGACTGCGATCTTTGGCGAGCGGGGCAAATAGCTCAACTATTTGTTCGCCTGGCGCCTTATTGCGCAATTTTGGTTCAAGATTTAACGGCCTGTTCACGCTTCACTTGCAAGATCGCAACTTACATTAGGGGTTGACGCGGGCTGGGCGGAAAGGACCTCACCAGATGCCAGAGATAGGTAAGCGATCTTCTGACTGGCGGCATATGGATGCAACGTTCGTGAGTGCGATCGAGGCTCTTTGCGCCGCACGTATTTTTGTAAAGAACCGTTTCGATGACGGTTCAGCCGAAGGAGCCTTTAGGCTGCTGACGCCTCCTGAGGCGCCGGGGCATACCGTTAATATAGCGGAAAGTATTTGGCTGCAGGACCGCCGCGGATATCGTCCCGATCTTGAGAGGATGATGATTGCGGAGATGCAGCTGGATCGGGCATCTACCGCGCTGAAAGAGTTCACTACAGCGGTCGATAGCCAAGGCCAAGAGGCAAAGGAGCTATCGTCCAACAGCAATATCCTTGCTGTTCTGACCGATCGTGCTCGAACCAAAAGTGACATGTTGTTCAGCTGGTGGTCTGGAATCAGACGGCGGTTTATTGCAAATGTCCATCCCATACCGAGCGCAAATGACAATCTGCTACTGGTCAGAGGTTTTCTCAATACGCTGATCAAAAAGTTCAAACAATTGCTGCGGCCTGGCGTTGAGTGCTTCGCGGGTCAGGACCAGCTCGACATTTTGGTGCGGCGGACCGGCTCAAAAATTTTGCATATTGTTCGGCGATTGTGTGCGGTTCCGTTTCTTCGCTATAGCCCGATGAGCGCTCTAAGATTTCTCCGCGGCTGGAACCGTTTTTGGCGGGATATCATCGTTGCGCCGGGCTTTGCGCAAGCAGGTATAAAGACCACGCGGAACGGTAAGGACTCTAATCTGAGGCCCAGCGCATCGGCGACGATGTTGCTTGCTTCCATTGCTGGTTTTTACGGTCTGATGTTGTCGTCCACCGCGGCAGAAATTGCGGCACCTCAGAACGTCAGTGTCGCAATGATCGCCGCCGACCCGATTGTGACGGGCGCACTCGCAAGACGAACGACAGCGGCACGGGTCGCCCGGTGCTCCATGCGCGCCTGGGGAAAGGCCTGTTATCCGCGCCGCAGCCGTCCCTAGCACAGCGCAAACAAGCGGCGTGGGTGGCGAAAAGCGCATGCCGCGGATGCGCGCCGCTTGTTCTGTTCAGCCCCTGTTCATCTTTATCTCGACAAGTTAAGCGGCTTGAGTGCATTTCGTTTGAAGGAAAGCGAAAAATGCACTCTCGAAAATGGAATTGACACAAGTTCGGACGGAAACCCAGTTTCCACTCTTGCTGAAATTGTGTCAGTTCAAATTTCGAATGCACGAGAACAGAGGCCGTTGGGCCTAGCGGGACATCTCGTGCTCGGTAATCGCGCGAACACCGGGCAGGATTATGAGTAAGGATGACCAGCAGGACCCGATTGAAACGGATTGGTATACCAATCTTGGGCTTGAGCGAACGGCGACTTTCGACGAAATACGCATCGCCTATTTGAAGCTCGCCAAACTGCATCATCCGGATCTCAATCCCGACGATTTGATTGCGGAAGAAAAATTCAAAGCGATCTCAGAGGCCTATTCTGTTCTTTCGGACCCAGGATTGCGGCGGTACTATCACTTCAAGTCAGGACAACTGCCTGGCGATAGCCCGGCTGACTCAAATTTTGATTGGCATCAAACCGCTTCAACCGGTCGATATCGTGTCGTGGCCTTTTGCGTTTTAGGCGCAGTTGTTCTTGGCTCCACCATTTATGGAGCGCGCGCTTGGCTGGATAAACAGCCAACTATCAAAGTCGCGGCATACACCGGGAGAGCGGCGCGCCAACCCATCGAAAATACCGGGCCAGCAAAAATCAACAAACTAATCGATGAGGACAATCTTAAAGATCACAAGCCAAGAGAGACATTCGCCAAAGAGGCTGTCAAAGACAGCGCCACTTCGCGCGCCAAAGCAAAAACACGGACGAAGAAGCCGGAGGAGGCTCAAGACAAGCCGTCCGAAAACGTTGTGGTCAATTCTCGTGAAAAAGAAGTGCTTTCTAAATTGCCGCAGGAAACCGCAACAAGGCCGGCGATCGATACCGCTATGCCCGATAAGCCATCCCCGCCGTCGCATGGCGATGACAGTGATTTTGATACAAACGCGGCGAGTAAATTCGTGCAGGCTGAAAGTGACGAGGATGAGCCCGCCATATCTGTACGCTCGGCA
>BFAS01000348.1 GCA_008974985.1 bacterium MnTg02 | reverse complement strand
CCTTGCTGGCGATGATCACCGAGGCCTTTTGAGCAACACTCGCCTTTTTTTTACTGTCGCTGGGGTCGCGTGCTACTCTATTTTCGGCCTGGTTTTCCTTCCCCAAATCTATCTCCTTTGATGCCAGCAAAACAGCAGCTAATTTAGTTCATTCACATCGTTAAAGCAAGTTGTTCTCCCCTCATCAGCAGATCGGACAACCCGTGGTGGCATCGCATGTTTGTCGTGGCAAACTTTTCTGACACTTATTTCGTTGAATATGAATATATTTATTCTAAATTTCTGTTGCTCTTCAAACCCGGAACCAAATAGATATCTTAGTGGCCAAAACATTGCAAACTCGATTTAGAAGAATTGACCTTCTTGCCTTCTTCTTGTTAACCTGCTTCCTGCTGAAACCCGCTCCAGGCCAGAATGATGAAGCTGCCAAACTGAGTCTGGTCGAGTGTGAGAACCTCGCCTTCAGGAACAACCCGCTGATCCGGGACGCATTGGTTGACCTCAGATTCTCCGAAGCCAAACTGACCCAAACTCGAAACAAGCGCATTCTGCCAACAGCTACAGCCCGCAACGTCTGGGGCCCGGCGCCACGCTCGCGCGGCATTTTCAATGACTACGGCGTGCTCAACTCACCAGACACAAGCGGCATCGGCACGCTGGGCTTCTTTACGCAAATCGATGTGGAACTGGAACAACCGATTTACACATTCGGAAAATATGCCGGCCTTGCCAGTGCCGGATTTCATACTGTTAGGGCGACTGAGGCGACAGTGCGGCAGCGAGAGAATGAGGTGCGCTTACAGGTGCGCCAGTTGTACTGGGGGTTGGTGCTTGGCATGGAGCTTCTGGCGGTTATCAAAGATGCTCAAAGCGAGATAAGAAAGGCCGAAAACAACCTGCAGGAAAAACTCGACCAAGGTTCAGAAGATGTCAGCCAAACAGATCTCTTCAAATTGCAACTGTTCAAATACGAAATTGCCAAGAGGCGACGCGATGCCGTGGACAAACTTGAACTGGCACGCGCAACCCTGAAACTGGTGGTCGGGCTAAGCGAAACAGATCACCTCGAAATAGAAACAGAGTTTATCGACCCGGTGGAAACCGAACTTGCCGGCCTCGACAGCTACGTTGAAATTGCCCTGACCGATCAGCCAAAGCTAGAAAAACTGCGTGCGGAAGAGAACGCAAAGAGCGCGCGGATTGACGTCGCGCGCAGCCAGTACTATCCGCAGCTCTTCGTCGCCAGTGACATAAGCTTCAACTACGCCCAAAACCGGTTTGACCCGAGCAACCCATTTCGAAACAGCAGCACAAACTTCTTCCGGCCAATTTTGATGGCGGAGGCACGCATAAATCTCAACTATGTGCAAACCCGGGACAAAATTAGAATCGCGCAGGCGGAATACGAACTTGCCGCACAAAAAGAGCGCGCGCTGGCAGAGGAAATCGGGTTGGAGGTTGAAAAGGCTTACCTCGAATTGATGGCCAACGCCGCGAACATGAAGGAAAGCCGCAAGGCGCTCAGAGCGAGCAATAACTGGCTGCGTTCTGCTGCAATGATCTTTGACTTGGGTGTTGGCGAAGTCAGCGCCTTCATCAACGCTTACAAAGCCAACGCCGCCATGAAGGCAGAGCACCTCCAAAACATATTCGAATATAACTCGGCAGTCGCTAAGATGAGTCACGTGATTGGGCATGACCTTCTTGCGGATACCGTTCGCTGAGCGGATGGCTCAAAGCGTCACGCGCTCCAACTCCTCGGCAACCCCAAATCCCCGCTTTCTTATCTCTTCCCGCGCAGAACTGTTCGAACTCAACGCCGGGTTCGTGTGATTCAAGTGGATGAATCGAATTTTCCTGCGCTCATTTTTCGGTAGGGCCGCAAAGCGCTCCATGCTGTGCGTGATAAACGGATGCGGGAAACCGGACATGTCCCGGCCGGGAATTTCGCCGCTCGCATAAAAGGTACCATCCAGATATGCCACATCTACTTCCTCAATCTTGCTTTCGATCCGAACACCCCATTGTTCCCACTCCTGCCAACTATCAATATCCGGAATGAAAAGCACTGACCGGTTCGGCCCTTCGATTTTGAATCCGACAACCTCTGAATACTCCTGCCGGTGTGGTACCAGGAACGGTGTGATGGTGAGCCGCTCGTTGAGTTGAACCGGCTCACCGGCTCGCAACGTGTGTAACTCGATATTTTTGTAACGGACGAGTTGGCCCCACGGTCCGTTTACGCTCAGGTACGATTTC
This sequence comes from bacterium MnTg02, assembly GCA_008974985.1. Lineage (GTDB taxonomy): Bacteria > Pseudomonadota > Alphaproteobacteria > Rhizobiales > BFAS01 > MnTg02. The sequence continues at coordinate 1,551 of BFAS01000348.1, read as the reverse complement.
ATTCGCGGCATTACGAACACCGGCACCTCGCGCGCGCCCATCGATTCCTGCCCCAGAAACATCAAGCCGGTGTAATGCCCGATGTGGGCGTGGGTCAACAAAATGCCGGCGAGGCCAGGTGAGTCAGATACCGGCGCGATCTCGTCGAGCAGATTGAGCTGCTCGCGGAAGTCAGGCGTTGCCTCGAACATCCATCTCTGCGACGATTCGGGATCCACAACGGAGAGACATACGACCCGGCGCCTGTGTTGCGGGTCCTGCCATCCCGGGTGGCCTTTTCGGCCGGCTTGCGGAACACCTCCGTCTTGCGCAATTCCAAGGACGACTACAAAAGGCGCACCATCCTTATGGGCACGCTGCTCAGCCTCATGTCTGGTACAAGCAACATTCAACAACAGCGCCAATAGCGCCAATATGCACGAAACCATTTCTCCTCCTTTCTAAAACGCTGATGTGTCGGAACTAAGTCAGGCGACTGCCGGCCTGTCTCCGGCACATAAGCATTGCCGAGATCGCAGCACTAATCTTCGCCACGATCTTCTCACATATTTTATTACTGCGGAACTCTTATATCGGTCAGGCGTCCTTTCTGGTAGAATTCGTGCCAATTCGTGGTCAATGGATTTGTGTTCATTGGCTGTGCGGCTTCGACCTTCACCTGCCCAATTTACGGGTCTGCATCGAATTTATCAACGGCGGAAGCGTGACTAAGTCTTCGGTGTCCGCATTTTCCGCAGATGTTGGTCGAAGTTGTTATATTCATAATGTTTTAACCACCCCACTCGCTGAACAACTATTCAGACGCAAATATCACTTTCAAAGCTGTTAACTTACGGAAACGCTGAGGAGCGAAACGTTGAAAATATTTTCCAACATCAAAGGCGATATCATGGGGGGTATAACGACGTCGGTGATTGCCCTGCCACTGGCAATTGCATTCGGCATTGTCGCTTTTGCGCCTCTGGGAGAGGAGTACGTTGCACAGGGCGCCCTCACCGGACTGTACGGTGTCGTCGTGGCCGGTATTCTAACCAGTTTATTTGGCGGCACGCCGGGCCAAATTTCCGTCCCGACAGCGCCGATGTCGGTTATGGTCACCTCTATCATTGCAACGCTGCTGAAAGACCCGGACATCATCGCCCTGGGCGACAACCAGGTGATGGTGGTCCTGGTATTGGTCAGCATGACCATCTTCATGGCAGGGATGATGCAATTGGTCATGGGAGCGATCGGGGGAGGCCGCCTGATCAAATTCATCCCATACCCTGTCATCGGTGGCTTCATGAATGGAATCGCGATCGTCATTTTTCTGGGACAACTGCGGCCGCTGCTCGGCCTTCCGAAGGAAATAACTTTCCATCAGGTTCTGACAGGAACCGCGCCGCTTCGGGTAGAAACAGCCATCGTTGGCATTGTCACAATCGTCGCGATGCTTGTTGCTCGGCGGCTGACAAAGGCAGTCCCTAGTTCGCTGGTCGGGCTGATGTGTGGCGTTGCGACATATTTTGCGATTGGCAATATTTTCAACCCGTCTCTTCTGGTGCTCGATGG
>BFAS01000347.1 GCA_008974985.1 bacterium MnTg02 | reverse complement strand
GGCCGGCTAGCGGAAGGGGCGGCCCGTCTCGTCGTCGGCGATGCTGTCGAGGAGCAGACGGAGGTCGGCCCGCTGATCCGCCCGCGCGAGGTGGAACGGGTGGCTGAGTGGGTGACCGAAGCGTCAATCGGCGGCGGCCAGATACTTACTGGCGGTGCGCCCCTTGGAGCCACCGCCTTCTCACCCACGGTCGTTCTGGAACCGCCGGTCACGAGCCGCCTCTCAACTCAGGAGATTTTCGGCCCGGTCATCGCCGTATACGGTTATGACGATCTCGGCGATGCCATCGCCCAGGCGAACGCATTGCCTTATGCCTTCCAAGCGGCAGGGTTCACTCAGCGTCTCAACGTGGCCACGCGGCTGATCGACGAACTCGATGCCACCGCCGTCATGATCAACGATCACACCGCCTTTCGGGTCGACTGGATGCCCTTCGCCGGGCGGCGGCTGTCTGGCTATGGCACGGGGGGCATCGGATACACCATGCACGACATGACGGAAGACAAAATGGCTGTGATCCGAGCGAATTAGCAGGGGTGTACTTCCCGCTCTTGACTGCGCTGAGACCTATGGAAACGTAACTTCTGGCACATCAGCATTTTCTGAGAGAAGATTACTTACAAAACAGCCTTCGCTATGACCAAAACAGCTGAATTGAATCAGTTTCGATTTTGAGCAGAAAGCGTGGGGTACACATTCAAACCAAACATCATAAAGGGGATTGGCTCATCCAATGACAAAAAGTGCTCTTCTCAAAAACCTCATAGATGTTTTCAGAGACGCAGGTAACGCGCATCACGTTGCCTTTAAAGCAGTTGATGGCGAAGATCTGGATTGGCCAATCTGGTACGCTGACCACCTGCATCAGCCGCTGCTTGCTCTCCTTTCGCCGCGTTTGACGAAAAGCAAGATCGTTTACTGCTTGATGGCAGCGGAGACTGAGAGACAGGCCGTAGATCCCGATGGAGATTGGGCAAGTTTTTATGGGGCGCATTTCCTGGAACGGTTTGCCCCAGCCGAATTGCCTGCAGATGATAAACTCGCGCTCTATTACTTTCCAACGTGCCCGTTTTGCCAGCGGGTTTTGGCGGCCATAGATCGCTTGGGGCTACAGGTGGAGCTGCGAAATATTCGCGAGAACCCTGACCATTTTGACAAACTCGTCGGTGCCCGAGGACGCGCAACGGTGCCGGTGCTCCGCATTGTGCATCCTAACGGTGAAGAGCAGTACATGCCGGAATCATCCGATATTATTGATTATTTGCAGGAGGCTTATGGCTAACGTTCTACTTGCGCAATAATCGATACAAAACTTATCTAACAAAGAACTTGTTCAATTTGAGATAGGAAATGCCATGCTCAACGCAAAACAGGAAGCGCTTTGTTCGCAAACCGAATGGGACTTTTCCGGGCTCAGCGCTCTCTTCGTCAACTGCACATTAAAGCGATCACCGGAAGTCTCGCACACGCAAGGGTTGGCCGATATCTCAAAAGCGATCATGGACAAGAATGGCATCAAGACCGATACCATCCGTCTTGTCGATCACGATATCGCCTTCGGTGTCTATCCCGACATGACCGAGCATGGCTGGCCAAAGGATGACTGGCCGGCGATCTACGAAAAGTTGAAGGCGGCGGATATTCTGGTGGTTCTTTCACCGATATGGCTCGGAGAGAAGTCCTCGGTTTGCACGCTTTTAATCGAGCGTCTTTATGCCATGTCGGGCTTACTCAACGACAAGGGGCAATATGCCTATTACGGCAAAGTGGGTGGCTGTCTCATCACCGGCAATGAGGACGGCGTCAAGCATTGCTCCATGAGCATTCTTTACGGCCTGCAGCATCTGGGCTATGTCGTGCCACCCCAGGCCGATGCTGGCTGGATCGGTGAAGCAGGTCCCGGTCCGTCATACCTGGACGAAGGCTCAGGCGGCCCGGAAAACGACTTCACCCAGCGCAACACCACCTTCATGACCTGGAATCTTATGCATCTCGCGCACATGCTGAAAGCCAGCGGCGGCGTCCCCGCTCATGGCAATCAACGATCCGAATGGGACGCGGGCTGCCGGTCCGATCACCCCAATCCGCTTTATCGTTAACCATTGCGCATGACTGACCGCATCAACCACAGGAGGCAGCAATGTCGGGTGTCATTGTCATCGCGTCGGCCATTCTCGCTTTCAGCCTTGTTTCAGGGCGGCTGAAGGAAGGAATTATTACCCCGCCGATGGCCTTTGCGGTATTCGGCCTGGCTGTCGGCGGAGCCGGATTGGGACTCGTTGATATTGATATCTCGCATTCAACCATCCACGTTCTTGCCGAGATCACACTTGTTCTCATCCTCTTTTCGGACGCCGCCCGCATCGACCTTGGTCTGCTGATCCGCGACCATAACCTGCCAATCCGAATGCTGCTCATCGCCATGCCGTTGATTGTGCTGTTGGGTGCGGTTTTGGCCTACGTCATGCCGCTCGGTCTGAGCTGGGCGGAAGCCGCACTGCTCGCAGCCGTTCTTGCACCGACCGACGCTGCCCTTGGACAGTCGGTCGTATCAAACCCAAAGGTACCGGTTCGCATCCGCCAGGCGCTCAATGTCGAAAGTGGCCTCAATGACGGCTTGGCTGTCCCCTTCGTCTTTCTGTTTGCGGCGCTCGCTTCTGGCTCTGCGACAGGCGACGATACAACGCGCCACGTTGGATTCGCGCTTGCGCAGATTACGCTGGGTCCGCTCGTCGGCATTGCCGTCGGCTGGTCAGCGGCGAGGCTTATGGATCAGGCGGTGTCGCGTGGTTGGATGGCGTCGTCATTCGAAGGCGCAGCCGTCCTTGCGGCGGCGGCACTCGCCTATGCGGCAGCGGATGCCATCGGCGGCAACGGGTTCATCGCCGCATTCACTGCCGGGTTGCTGTTTGGATTCACCATCAAAGGGCGCTGCAAGTTCCTTCTTGAATTCGCCGAGTCAGAGGGTCAGCTCCTTACTTTATTGTCATTTCTGGTGTTTGGTGCCGCCATGCTGCCGGAGGTCGCCGCTCACGTCTCCTGGGCAATGATCCTCTACGCCCTTCTCAGTCTCACTGTCATTCGTATGCTCCCTGTTGCCGTCTCTCTCATAGGAACCGGCATCAGTATGACGACAATCGGGTTTCTCGGCTGGTTCGGCCCACGCGGGCTGGCATCCATCCTGTTCGGTCTCATTGTAATCGAGAGAATGAACGTGCCCGCAGCAGGCACCATACTTACAATTGCCGTGCTCACTGTCGCACTGAGCATTGTCCTGCACGGTCTTTCGGCCGCGCCCTTCGCTCGCCTTTACGGTGATGCGGCGAGCGCCATGGGCGATTGCGCTGAAAGCCATGCTGTATCCGAAATGCCCACTCGTTACGGACGGCATGTCTAACCCGAGATACAATTGGAGCGGCTATTTTGAACCAGGAGATAGGCGACGACCTAAGTAAATTACCGACACCTCGGTACAGTCTCACGAGGACCCGGAACATCCAGCTTTTCCCGCGAACAACTTCCGGTATTGGCACGAAAGGGACTAAACGCAAGTCTCAGCGCGACTTCTTCAAGGTGGGGCCAAGCAGAAGATTTGTCCGTAATTTTTCCGGTCTTCGCCATAAAGCCGACCTTCAATCGACCAGCTATTTGCATGCTGGCGTGAAGCAGCCCATTAGTGAGCTTTGTGCCGAACATGTGATTGCTGAAGCCCAATATTATCAATCAGTTTCTGAAGGAAGCGCATCGAGCTTTCGAACACACAGACCATCAAGCGGGGCAGATGCGGTATCGAATAAGGCCGAAGCGTTCATATTGAGTTCATTTAACATTAAGCAGGCTGGCGAAACCGCAAAGTTTATTGTGGAAGCATCTAGACAGCTGGAGGGGGACATGAAAGTTCTAACAGCTTCATCAATCTTAGCAATCGCCGGTCTTTTGAGCCTCTTGGAGCCGCCATCGGCTAACGCTGAAACACGTGTCTATGTGGGCCCTAATCGCGTTGTAATCGATCGTGATTACCGGCCCTATGAATACTATCCAAGGGGAAATTACTACTCCTATAAGTCGGACTATTACCGCCCCTATCATGGCCAGAGGACCTATTATCAAGAGAAAAGGCGCCATTACCCGCGTACATATCGCTCCTATAAGTCGGACTATTACCGCCCCTATCGTGGCCAGAAGACCTATTATCAAGAGAAGAGGCGCTATTACCCGCGTACATATTATAATGCCTCACCCGAGCGATGCGACAGGTCACGCAAATATGATGAATATAGTGGCTGGTAAGACGTTTGCATCTATTGGGCTAAAAAACTCATATCTGTTTGGGTTTGCGTAGAAGCAAATGGTTCCGGGTCCCACGCCGTGGCGTGGAACCTTCTATGAGGCACGTAAGTTTCTTGTCTGACTCTTCTACGTCAAATCAACGATCTCGCTAGTACCGCCTTGGCCTGGTCCGATATCGCGTCTCATCTCTCTCCTGATTAGCGGCGGATCTCATTGCCGGGATGAGGGAAAATGCTCCACGCCAAAACTTGTGACTGAGTTCCGACGCAAGACTTTTGGGATTCCGCGCGTTCGATAAGTAATCGAGATCGAATAAAGCCATGGATTGCGTAAAGCGATCACGCGCCTATGACTTGGCGGATAAGAATGGCATCTATACCGCAAAGAGCAATCCGAGTGGCGAGCATCAATTTTGGGAGCGTGATAGGCACAAGTGGTTTGGCCGTCAAAATCCTGAACAAATGCTTTGTACGGTAAAGGTGGACGCTGGCGTATTGCCGATGGAGTAAAGGGCAATTGGATATTGAACGCAGCGCGGAATGAAGTAATCGCGGCATCTGCGGAGTTCAGATTACTCCGCCGTGGGAATGTAGGATCGTGAGGAGAGGGCGATGAACCCTGTCACCTCGGCCTATAAAAAGACGAAGACCGCGTGAGCAGTCTCCGCCTCCCTGTGTTTTGCATCAGGATCCACGACTAGGCAACATCGGTATGAGTTCGTTTAGTTCTAGAAGGCGATGAATGTCAATACTAGGCCATTGATGCAATGACGGTTGCCACTTGGTCGTGGCCCATCGTCGAAAATATGACCGAGATGACCTCCGCATCGGCGGCAATGCACTTCCGTACGCGTGCTGAAGAGGCTTGTGTCAAGTTTTGTTCCGACTGCGTTTTCGATCGCACGGGTGAAGCTCGGCCAGCCCGTTTTGCTGTCATACTTGTCCGCTGACCGATAGACAGGAAGCGCGCATCCGGCACAGTGATATGTCCCTTCGCGTTTCTCATTTAGCAACGGGCTCGAGTTCGCCCGTTCTGTCCCCTCTTTACGTAGGACGGCGAATTGGTCTTCTGTCAGGAGCGCGCGCCATTCGCTTTCCGACCGTTGAATTTCAAAACTCTCGTCGGCTGGCGTTTCCTGCGAACCTAGCAATTTCCGGTTGTGGGACCGCGATGCCAATAGCAATGACCCGCCGCCGATCGCGGCAACCGCGCCGAGGCCAAGGAGAAAATATCGTCGTGTCGTCATCGAACTTTCCAGAGATTGGATCACAACCAAATTGGCCGGTTGTCGATCGTGTTGCGTTGTAGTGAAGGGAGGCCACCTTCGAAACCTGCGGCTAGCCCCATTGATTCCGCTAAACGGTCTCAACCTTATTTTGGCAGAAGGACCGTATCGATTACGTGGATCACATCATTCGACTGCCTGACGTCGGCGATTGTGACCATGGCGGTCTGACCGCTTTCGTCCGTGATTGATCCGAAACGGCCGGGCCAGCAATGCGGGGGAAGCGGTCGCTCCGCAACGCACTTACTAGGGTCAGGCGCCGGGCCGCTTCAGATTGGCAACTCCAAGCGGCACGTCAAACTTTTCGCACCAGAGCCAGATCTGGTTGAATTTGGTCAGGTCGGTCCCGGCCGGGATCTGATATTCCTGAGCGCCTTTGAGCTTTTTCAGCTTTGTGAAGATCGTGCCACGGACATAGCCGTTCTTGCCGAAGGCGATTTTTGGGTCGGGTGCGCCGTCGAGCTTGAAGTCTTTTCCGAAGACAACCTTGGTCGCGTCTCCATCTT
>BFAS01000346.1 GCA_008974985.1 bacterium MnTg02 | reverse complement strand
TATCGGTCATTTCCAATGACCGATCGTATAAGTGGTTTAAAGTTTGGGCCGTGATCCGGCGCTCGTCGATGCTGCGGGCGCGGGGCCCTGCTAAGCCGCCATGAGCTCCAGAAGGGGCCTGAGAGTATCGACGGTCCGGTCCGGTGGCATATCCAACAATTCGTCCGGCTGGCCGGTACGATTAATCCACATCGTTCGGTAGCCAAAGGCATGCGCGCCCGCAATGTCCCAACGGTTTGATGATTGAAACGACATCTCGCTCGCGGGTACGCTGAACGTGTCGACGCCGAGCTGATAGACTTTCGGCGAGGGCTTATAAATCCCTGCTTGCTCGATGGATATATTCGCGTCCAGAAGATCGCCAATTTGCGATGAGCGAACGGCCGCTTCCAGCATATTCGGCGTACCATTCGAGAGAATGGCGAGACGCGCGCCAGCGTTTTTAAGCGCGGTCAGGACATCGCGGACTTCCGGATAGGCATCAAGTGTCATATAGGCGTCAAGAAGCTTCTCGCGGATGCCCTCGGGCACGCTGCCCACGGCTTCGATGGCAAAGTCGAGCCCGGCGGCTGTCACGCTTTCAAAATTCATATGCCGGCCAGTGAGGGCTCTTATCCAGGTATATTGCAGTTGCTTATCACGCCAGATTTGCGAAAGCTTATCTGCGTTTGGCCCGATCTCATCCTTCAGCCGCCCGGCAGCGGAGTGGACGTCGAAAAGCGTTCCATATGCGTCAAAAATATAAGCCTTTGGTGCGCTCATTTCTCAACCTCAAATTCAGACGATAATTCCGAAAGAATCCCGTCAATTTTTTCTCACTATCGGACCTGGCAGAGCGGCCGGCAAGTCATTGGCGAGAATATCTGCTTCTCTGAAGATGCAGGGTTATAGATGCAAGTGTGTGATCTGTATGATTTTCTAGCTGGTGTCACGTTCCTTTGATCGCAAAAAATTGATGATGCCGGAGAAGTCCATATCGGCGTGGCCGGCCTCGTTGAACTGCTCATAAAGCGCTGTCGCATGCTTGCCAAGTGGTGTCGCCGCCGCGACGGACCCGGCGGCATCCTGGGAGAGCTTTAGATCCTTGAGCATCAACGCCGCCGCGAAACCCGCCTTGTAGTCATTGTTCGAAGGAGCCGTCTCCACCAGCCCCGGCGCCGGGCAATAGGTGGTCAGCGACCAGCATTGGCCGGAGGCGGTTGATGCGACATCAAACAGCGCTTGCTTTGACAGGCCCAGTTTTTCGGCGAGCACAAAGGCTTCCGACACGCCGATCATGGAAATGCCAAGCAGCATATTGTTGCAGATCTTCGCGGCTTGGCCGGATCCAGCGTCACCGCAGTGAACCGCGCGGCCGCCCATGATTTCAAGAAAGGGTTTGGCTTTGCCGAACGCCTCGCCGCTGCCGCCGGCCATGAAGGTTAGCGTGCCCGCCACCGCGCCAGTAACGCCACCTGATACGGGTGCATCGAGCGATAACTTCCCGGCGTTTGTAGCAAGCTCATGCGCTTTCCGCGCCGAGGCGACGTCGATGGTTGAGCAGTCGACGAAAAGTGTTCCAGCCGCTGCCACCTGAAGAGCGTCCGTGTCTTGATAGACGGCAAGCGTATTGGTTCCGGACGGCAGCATGGTGAAGAGAACATCCACATCTGTTGCGGCTTCTCCCGCTGTTGCCGCGGCGGTCATGCCGCGCTGAGCGGCTGCCTGAGTGCTCGCGTCGACGACATCGAACGCTTTAATCGTATGTCCGGCCTCCAGCAAATTGGCGGCCATTGGGAGCCCCATTTTTCCGAGGCCAATGAAGCCAACCCGTGCCATGTTTTTCCTCCTATTGTGCGTCGACCCTATTTAATTTCGCGAATGATCAGCTATCAGGCGCACTGAGTGCAAGCTCCTCGTCCGCGGTCAAGGGTTCGAAGTAGCCCGCAACCATTGCATCTGTCACCCCATCGAGATGAGGCGGGTTCCATTTCGGTTGCCGGTCCTTGTCGATGATGGCTGCGCGAACCCCTTCGAGAAATTCTCCGCTCTCCAGGAGGCGGCTCGTCAGGCGATATTCAACATTGAGGGCTTCCTCGACAGACTGCAGTCTGGCAGCGCTCCGTATGGCCGCCAATGTCAATTTGAGTGCAAGAGGGGAGCGGCCGGACAAGGCCGTGATGGCTTTGCCGCTCCATGCGCCGCTGATCCGATGAAGTGCTTCCATGCATTGCTCAACCTGATCATATTGAAAGGCCTCCGCGATCCCGGATCGATACTCATCTGTAACGGGAGGATCGGGATCCGAAGCCTTGCGGGAAATGACGCCCGGAACATCATCAGCTTGCGTCACGCAAAGGTCGGCGATCAAAGCTTCAATGTGATCTGAAGAGACGAAGCGATCGGCAAACCCGGCTTGGATTGCACTCGCGGCTCCAAAAGACGTGCCGCAGAGCCCGAAATAAATGCCGAGTTGATCCGGTGCGTGGGCCAATAGATAGGTTCCCCCAACATCCGGGACCAATCCGATCCCTGTTTCCGGCATGGCAATTTTTGAGCGTTCGGTGACAATCCGGTGCGAGCCATGGGCCGATACGCCAACGCCGCCACCCATCACAATTCCGTCCATGATGGCGATATAGGG
>BFAS01000345.1 GCA_008974985.1 bacterium MnTg02 | reverse complement strand
CCTTGCCTTGATTGGCGATAGCGATGGCTGCGAGCATTTTGCCAATCGATGCGATGGCTCGCGATTCGCGGCTAGGGTCATAGTGGCCTGACTCCCGGTCAATGGCCAACCACGAACCGAAATAGCTGGCAGTGTCCCGCGATTCGAAATAGCGGATGATTTCGCCTTTCAGATTTGTCGCGGCGATAACAACGTCCGGCAGCTCTTGAGTCTCGAAGCGGCGTGCGTCATCCGGATCAAGCGTCATATCGCTGCGGATCCGGCTCTTAAAGGTGCGCTGTAGTTTCTTGAGCCGGCCTTCGACTTTCGAACGGAAACGCAAATTGTCGGCAACATCGACGGAAAGCGTCATGCCGCGCACATATTCACGCCAGCCAAATCCATAGATTTGTTCCATTTCCCTTCGTGCGCCATAGCGGGCCGCGGGCGCGAGAATATTCGCCCGTAGCATTGGGTTGGCGCGGGCGCGGCTTGCCAAGTGTGGCGCAAACTTTTTCAATGTATCATTGAATTCCGGCGCGATGCGCGGGTCAGGCGGACCATTGGCAAGCTTGCCGAGTTCGCTGATGACTTCGATTTGGACGCTGCCGATCAACAAAAGGTTTACGGCGCAATTTTTTGCCCTGACCAAAGTCGTCCGGCGCCAGGCGCCAATTCGCACGCGATTAAGCCGTTCGCTCCCGGTCAGCAGAATAATCGGACGATTGACCGCTGCCGCAAGAACATATTGCTCTGCGATCGAGAGGTCGCGTGCCATTTTTCCGAACAGTACGCGGCCGGCTTGTTCGACGCCATAAAGTGGCGCCCCGCCTGTGCGCTGGGCTATCGGCAGATGATCCGCCACCCATTTTTTCAGAAGAGTGTTGTCGCCATTTTTTGTTAGCGCCCAATAGATCACCGGGGCGTTCCACCATTCGAGAAATTTGCGGCCGAGCTTTCCAGAAAGGCCCTCTTTGCGATTTGGCGCCAGCTTGTAAATGGCGCGGACAAGCTGCATAGGCAGCGTCGATCCGCCCACGCCAATACGCAGGCTTTTCGATTCGATTGAGCGCTTGAGCGAACTATACGGGATTCTCAAAACGCCCCAGAGATCGATGCCAAACGGATTAGCGTAGCTGCCGAGATGGCGGTCCTCATGATATTTGAGGCACCTCCAATAATGCTCGGGCACTTGGCGGACAGGAATGGATTTGTGATCCGGATTTGCGACATACTGGTCCTGGCTGAGCTGAATGGGCTCTCCGGTGAAATTGACGTCCCGTTTTGAATCCATGCGCAGATCGAATGTGCCGACAAAACGATCTTTGGCATCATAAATGGCGGTGGCCAGCCAGCGCTCAGAGGCGTAGCTAAGGGCGTCCGCGGCCCAGATTTGCCCGGCATAACCGCGAATAGGTGCATAAACATAGACGAGGATAAGAGCAAAGACGATGTAAGCAAGGGCCGGCAGAACGATCAATCTGAGCCCATTCGGCAGCCGGATCAGCATCTCTAAAACAGTGATCAACGCACGCAGGCCACCGCGAAAGGACGCGACCGCCGCTTCGCCGAGACGCACTATTGTCCGGATTGCGCTTATCATTTCGATTTTCCGGGCCCGCCCGCGGCCCGCTCCACGCCCACTATTTCCGAGCGGTTCGCGTCTGAACCACTCTCCCACTTCGTCTCGTCCACGCTCAGAAGTAGACTACTCTCTGAGCGTGAATTGGTCCGAAATTATGGCCGTGCGTTCAGTGAGCCCGGCATCGCGCCGCGCTTTCTTACCTGAGACTCATCACACCAAATGTGAAACAAAATTGACTCTGAATTCTCTGAATGAGCTCTAGGCGCCGCGGCCTAAAATCCCAAACTCCGAGAACGGTATGAACGCAACGGCGTCGCCTTCGGCTATTGCGGTGACATCCTCGCCGATTTCAACAAGTCCGTCAGAGGCGCGAAGCGAGCTAATGAGGCCGGAGCCTTCGCTTGCATATTTTGAAACAGCAACCTCTCCTCCGGCGGTCGTGGAAAGCGTTCCGCGTAAAAATTCGCGGCGGCCGGGTTTCTTTGATGGCATGTCAAAGTTGGCTTTGACCGGATAGCGTTGTGGCTCTACCCAATTTCCGCCGCCCATCCGGACGAGCATGGGGTAGATATAAAGCAGGAAGCAGACAAATACCGCGACCGGATTTCCCGGCAGGCCCGCAAAGGCGCAGTCGCCGATTTGGCCGAAGGAGATGGGGCGGCCGGGCTTCACGGCGATCTGCCACATATGAAGCTTTCCAAGTTCGTCGAGCGCTTTGACCACATAATCTTCCTCGCCCCGGCTTGCGCCGCCGGAGGTTAGGAGCACATCATATTTACCAGCCGCCTCTTTGAGTTTCTCGGTGACGATCGCTCGGTCGTCGGGCAGGACGCCCAGGTCCACGGTTTCAGCGCCGGATAAAGCAACCAGCGCCTGCAGCATCGGAGCGTTGGCATCATAGACCTGGCCTACCGAAAGCGGCTCACCCGGCCGGATGATTTCATCGCCTGTCGAGAAAAGTCCGACGATCAACGGCTTATAGCAGAGAAGCGATGCCGCGCCCGCCGAGGCGGCCGTGGCCACATCTTGAGGACGCAAACGCTGGCTCTTGTCGAGGACCATCGCACCGGCCACTACGTCTTCGCCCGCGAGACGGCAGTTGGCAGAAGGCTTCAAACCACCGGGCACTCTTATCCACTCTCCATCCGACTTCTCTTCGCTTTCGCAGTCCTCCTGCATGACGATTGTGTCCAAACCGGCAGGCATCTCAGCACCGGTGAAAATGCGAACAGCGGTATTTGGGGGAACGGATTCCACTACGGGGTGGCCAGCCGCGGCGCGGGCGCTGACGCGGAATTCCGAACCTTGATCGCGTTCATAATCGCTATGGGAAAACGCATAGCCGTCGACGGCGGAATTTGTGTGCGCCGGAATATCGCGGGGCGCCGTGAGCGGTTCCGCCAAAATTCGCCCGGCAGCCTGGTTGAGCGGCACAGTTTCCGTTTCGGCAACAGGTGCAAGACGGCTTCTCAGAAGTTTTATCGCATCTTCATGACGCAGCCGGTCCGCGTCATGAAGGAAGCAGTCATCCAGAAGCTTCTTTGTCATCAACGGACTCCAAGGCGAGATGAGAAGCGATAAAATCCGCTATCCCAGTGACATCGTTGATATCGTATCGCGGCAGTGCACCGGTCACCATATCCCCATCGGCGGCAATAGCGACAATGAGCGGGTCCTCTTCGCAAAGTGGTTCTTGCGTCAAGCTGCGTGAACTTCTCGTTTCGATTTTTGGAAAAGGCCCGCACTTATAGCCTTCGACGAGAACGAGGTCGGCGGAGCGGATATGGGAAAGAATTTCCAAAAAAGGAGGCTCTTCCTCATCCCTAAATTCATGCATCAATGCCCATCGGCGCGGCGACACAATAGCAACATGGCGGGCGCCGGCCTCCCGGAGCTTATATGTGTCCCGGCCAGGATGGTCGATATCGAAGCTATGATGGGCGTGCTTGATTGCCGAGACGGAATATCCCCGGGTTGTGAATTCCTCCACCAATCGGGCAACAAGCGTCGTCTTGCCCGAATTCTTCCAGCCGATGACGCCAAAAATTGGGGGACGATCGGGGGTGGTCATGAGGCAAACTGCTCTAAAAGGGTCTCCGCTTTTTCCAAATCCTCGGGCCTGTTGGTGTTGAAAAAGGGATCGATTGTCTCACCGCCAGCCGTGATGAAAGGAAAGTCGACAATGACGGTTGGATGTTTTTCTGTCCAGTCGAGAACTTTGCGTGTTCCCTGCCGGAGCGCTTCGTCGAGGTCGGCGGCGAGTTCGGTGGGCCAGAGCCCGAACACCGGATGCTGGCGTCCATTTGAGGCTGACAGAGCAATGGCGGGATAGGTGTCGCTAACGGCTGAGCGAAACCGGGCCACAAGGTCGGAGGGGAAAAACGGCGTATCGGTGGCGGCTGTGACAACCCATTTTGCGTGCCCCCGGTTGGCGCGCGCCCAAAGCATTCCCGCAAGCACACCGGCTAACGGGCCGGCAAATCCCTCGACCGGATCGCGGACGACTGGCAGGCCGAATGAAGCGAAGCGCTCCGGATCGCCATTGGCGTTGATCACCAGATCGCTCACTTGAGGCGTAAGCCGGTCGATGACATGGTCAAGGAGCGGCCGCCCATGAAGGGTCAGCAGGCATTTGTCGCCACCACCCATGCGCCGTGCCCGGCCACCGGCAAGCAACAGGCCAATGACCGGCCCGCCATCCATATCCTCGCGATTTCCGTCGCTTTGAGTCATTTTGAACCCGGAGGAGTCTTTACGTCCGTAAGCAAGCAGCCATTATAGCTTAGTTGCGGTCGGGCGGCTGGCAGATGCGGCATTAAAGCGCTTGCTCGGGCAAACTCGCCTTGCGGCGCAGCTTTTCCGGCTCATCGGTGATGCTTTCAGGGTCCAGATCATAGTCAAGGCGTTTAGCGCCGGCGAGCACGATAAACCGCTTGCCGCGCATCCGCCCCACCAGCGTTAAATTAGATTGCCGGGCTAGATCCACACCCCAAGCGGTAAAACCTGAACGTGAAATCAAAATCGGAATTCCCATTTTCACGGTCTTAATCACCATTTCGCTGGTGAGCCGGCCAGTCGTATAGAATATTTTGTTCTCAGGCCCGATGCCGTGCAGAAACATATAGCCTGCAATTTTATCGACAGCATTGTGCCTTCCGACATCTTCCACATAAATCAACGGCTTATCCTCTTCGCAGAGCACACATCCATGAATGGCGCCCGCCTTGAGATACAAGCTCGGTATGGTGTTGATCTTTTTCTGCAAGGCATAAAGCCATGAGGTTCGCACCTTGGCATGGGGATCGAGTTCAACCGCGGCAAACTCCTCCATCAGGTCGCCAAAAACGGTGCCTTGCCCGCAACCGGATGTGCGGATTTTCTTGGCAAGCTTTGCCTCGTAATCCGTTTTGCGCTTCGTGCGGATGACGACGGTTTCGAGTTCGTCATCATATTCGATGCCGGTGATCTCATCGTCCAGCTTCAGCATATTTTGATTCAAGAGGTAGCCGACGCCGAGCAGGTCCGGGTAATCACCAATGGTCATCATGGTGACGATCTCTTGGGAATTGAGAAACAAGGTTAATGGCCGCTCGGTGACGACTGCTGTATCGACCGGCGCGCCGGTATGATCGCGGCCGGAAACAGAGACCGAAAGCCGGCTATCGTCCGGATTAGGCCGAACCCCGAATTCCTCCAAGATGACCACTCCTTGACGTTTGAGGATTTCCTTCGACTGTTTCGCGCTTATCAAGCATTTAAGACCCGCGCCGGCTCCCGTTCAAGGGTTGAGGACGTATATATGTTGCACCAAGGCTAGTGTAGTACGGGCTCGCAATATATGATTTATTGGGCACAACATAAACGCGGATGCGTTGCGCTCAAACCGGCTGACGCTCGACAAACACGAATAAGCGAGATTTAGCAGAATATGGCAGACACACTTACTAAGGAAGCGGTATTACAAGCGCTTGAGCGCGTGAAAGGTCCCGATCTCGAGGACAATCTTGTCGCGCTTGGTCTCGTCTCTGAGATCGTCATCCACAAGGGCAAGGTTTATTTCTCACTAACCGTCGATTCAAACCGGGCGGAAGAGCTGGAGCCACTGCGTCAGGCGGCGGAGAAAGTGGTTTCGGATCTCGATGGTGTTGTGTCCGTTGGCGTCACCCTAACCGCAGACCGGGAGGCGGGAGAAGCAACGCAGGGAAACGGCCGGCCGCCGCAACCAGCGTCGCCGGTCCAAGGGACGGGGGGCATGCATATGCAACCCGGTCAGGGACCGCAGCCTGGGATGGCGCCCGGTATGGGACCGGGAGGACCGGGACCTGGACCAGGCGCTGGCCCAGCTGGCCCAGCTGGCGGCCAGCTTGCAGGCGTTCCAGGTGTCGAAAACATTATCGCGGTTGCGTCTGGTAAGGGCGGTGTTGGCAAATCGACGACAGCGGTCAATCTGGCGCTCGCATTGCAGGCAAACGGACTCAAGGTTGGTATTCTGGACGCCGATATCTACGGGCCGTCGATGCCGCGTCTTCTCGGAATTACCGGACGGCCGCAGCCGGTGCAGGGCAATATTTTGAAGCCAATGCAGGGTTACGGGCTGAATGTCATGTCCATGGGCTTTCTGGTTGAGGAAGACACGCCGATGATTTGGCGCGGCCCGATGGTCCAATCAGCCTTGTCGCAAATGCTGAAAGAAGTGCTGTGGGGCGAGCTTGACGTCCTGGTTGTCGATATGCCGCCGGGAACGGGCGACGCCCAGCTCACCATGGCGCAGCAAGTTCCGCTGGCGGGAGCAATCATCGTCTCAACGCCTCAGGACCTGGCGCTCATCGATGCCCGCAAGGGTCTCAACATGTTCCGCCGCGTCGATGTGCCGGTGCTCGGCATTGTCGAGAATATGAGCTATTTTCTCTGCCCCAGTTGCGGCGAGCGGTCGGAGATATTCGGCCATGGCGGCGCACGCCGTGAGTCGGAAAAGCTCGGCGTGCCGTTCCTCGGCGAAATTCCGCTCCATATGGATATTCGCGCCAAATCCGATGCCGGCCAGCCCATTGTGGTCAGCGATCCTGATTCGGACCATGCGAAGATTTACAAGGCGATTGCCACCAAGGTCTGGGACGAGATGGAGCGCAACAAGGCGGGCGCACAGCGCGCCGCGCCGAAGATTGTCATTGAGGGATAGGCCAGAGAGCTGCTTAGCCTGACCGCTTTTTTCCCCATGAAACAAGCTGTGAATTCGCAGCCGCGATAGGTCAGCATTACTGGCCAGACCGGATGAATAGGATCTTCTCTTTAACGAAGAGACTTTTCTACTGACGAGGCTCTGAACGGGATGCCGCCAACTCCCTGCGGCGTTCCGCGGCCTTCCGTCGGCGCTCAGCGATCGACCGGAATCTTTGTCCCGCCGTTGCCTTGCGCATGACCACGACCGGGCTGGATGATCCTGGATTGGAATCAAGAATAACAACCCTGAGAATCGCCGAATCGTTTTCGAATGATTGTTCGATCATATGATTCCTGTTGCGCAATAGGCGCTCCAGGATTGTTTTCAACGTTCCCGTAAGGGTTACTGAAAATTTGCCACCCGACTTTGCCTTCCGAAGTCCTTGGACTTTGAAACCGAACCTCTCGCCTAAGCGCTGCAAAATGTCTGCTGTGCTGGCGTTCTCAACCTTTATTTCCAGCCGATCGCCTTGCGCCTCACCAATGATGCTGACAGAACCAGCCACCAGGGGTGAATGACACATCAAATATATCAACGAAAATAGGGCGATCCGAGTGCCAACGCTAATCATAGTATCCATCCCTACCTATGGAGTAATATTACACGAATTACGCGTCTTGGTACAGTGGTGGAAGGAATACCCGCTCGGGCGCAAGCATATCAGACCAAAATTCTTGATCTTAAGACGTGAGTCAGCAGCCGTTTTGGGTATGCCGGCTCGGCCAAAATTACGGCTTTCGGCGATCGGCAATAGAGCAATGACCGATGGTATTATTTCGAGTTTGGAACGAAATCTGCGGGGACGTCCATAAACTCGAGATTGATATTCGCTTGTGTCTCGGATTGCCCGGCACCGCCCACGAGCCCTTTCGACGGCGATGCTTGAAACTCGCCAATTATTGGAAATCCCTTCTTCAATCGATGGCCGGCCTCTTCCATCTTGGTGTGCAGTGCTTTTGAGTAGGGCAATTCATAAGAACGCGGCACGGAGATATCCGCGCCATGCTTCAAGTCGCTTCCCCAGAAATAGATTTTGCGGGGCGCATCCACAAAAATGGCGATGAGATGGAACCGTTTCGGCAGGTCCCGGGACGTTGGCCACCCCATAAGACTGGGGTACGAAAAATAACTCACATAGTAAAATAGAGAGAGCATCATGATCGCCACGGCTTTGAGCAGCCAATGCCAGTTTGAATATAAAAGCATGCCCAACAGAATGACCGCTAAGGCAATATAGGCCGCAATCAGGCCCAAGGCATCAAGTGTGGGCATCAATCACCATACGTAAGAACAAGTGTTTGCATCGCTCGGAATTCCATTGTCTGCCCTTAGGAGCGCTAGAGGTTTGAATCAAAAGGAAACAAGCTTTTTCTGTTCCCGGTCAATCTTATAAATCGACCCATCCGACGCCAATGTGAAGTTCACCGCGGTTTTCTCCTCGCCCTTTTTGCTCAAAACAATCGTGTCCGAGAACGCGACCAGATAATGCGGCCTGACTTTGGCGACCCGGACCGTTACGGTTACGGGTTGCTTGGACTCGCTTTCATAATAGTGAATGTTGACCGTGTATTCGCCGGGAATGAAGCGGCGAATTGCGACAATTTCCTGATTAAGCGGGTTATTGATGTTCTCGCCATCGACCAAAATAGTGTCGTCGAGCATTCCTCTGTCATCGCGATCGAGATGCACGAGACCGACATCCCTGTTCCTAAACCATATAACGTTGCCGATCGGATCTCGCACCCACGTGTCAATATCGTCGGGATTATTGTCCGCCCAGGTCACCGTAATAATGTACTCGGCATCCAGTTCGATTTTTGCCGTCTGGTCGGTCGGATTGACAAATATGATGGCCACAAAAAACAGAAACGCGAAGCCAAGCAGCGTATTGAACAAAAGATCGGTAAACGGGTCGATTTGCTTGTGCTCTCCGGCGCGCAACCGTGATCCCAGTCTTATTGCCATGAGCTGGCCCCCTCTCGAACCGCTTCGCGACGGCAGCGCTGGCCGATGCGAATGAGGTTGCCAACTAACTTTTCGACACCGCGTCCTAAAACCTGCACCTGAATGCCCATCAAGGTTGCTGACACCAAGCCGGCAAGTGTGGTGTAAAATGCCGTTCCCATGCCACTGCTCATCGTGATGAGCAATTCCTGTATGCCATCGGCCTGCGGCAATGGACCATCGACGAGTGACCGCAGCATAAGAATAAATCCGATGATCGTGCCGATTAATCCCATCCGGAAAAGCATGTCGACAATGAAGGATCCCATATCGACCGCGCTTCTCAAGTCATCGGCGTAAATCTCCAGAAGGAAAGTCTCGTCGTGGCTGTCATTGGGAGGGCTTTTCCCGTCCCGGACCAAATCAACGGATTCGGCAACAAAGCCTTTGATATAGGCAGCGGGATCATCGCCGTTGCGCGTTAGAGATTCCGACGGATCGGAAATGCTCGCAAGCCTGATTAATTCTTGCGGCTCGTTAACGAGAAAGCTTCCGGCCACATTTAATTTCCGCGATACGGCAAGGATATGCCAAGCGATATAGGAGCTTCCGCCGAGGAACACGATGAGGATGACGTAGGTAAGATAGCTGCGGTCCGCCGCGAACATCGTCTGTGCGTGGCCCTGATCGAACAAGGTAAAGAGCGCGAACGCAACCACATTCATTATCAGCAGCCAAATCAGAAAATGGATGTGGCTCAATGTGTCTGGTCGCGAAGCAGTCATACGATTTGCATAAATTCGGCGTGGCCCCTGAAGCCATTCCATAGATTATGTGTGGCATCGCAGCTATTGCGAAGCGCGGGCAACGGCAAGTATCCCGTTATATTTTGGCTGATAGGGCGTATCATTTTTCGCTTTTTTCCGGCTTTCCTAATCGTTTCCTTACAGCTTCGATATCGGGAAACATCTCTTTCGCCCGCTGAATCATATTGGGTGTCACAAGTGCGCTCCCGATAAGATATCTCAAATATTTCCCGGCGCGCTCATTTCCTTTTCTCCTGGCAAGGCTGAACCAGCCAAATGCCTGCATACTGTCCTTGCGCACGCCCAAACCGCTGCTGTAAACGTAGCCGAGATTAACCTGAGCTGCCACATTGTCTTGAAGGGCGGCGCGCAAATACCATGTCACGGCGGCCTCATAATTGCGTTCGACGCCGAGCCCCATAAGATACAAATTTCCCGCTGAATTTTGCGCTGACGGATCGCCGTTCTCTGCGGCACGTATCACTTTCGTAAATGCCGCATCGTAATCGCCGTTGATGAGCGCGGATCGTATGTCGCGATTGGCGCTTGCAACACCAGAAATTAGCGCGATGCCGAGAACAATGAGACCCGCGGCGGCAGCGGCAAAGAGCATATATCTTAGGCCCGCAATCCGTTGGAGCCGCTGCATGATCATAGTCGCGCCACCTTATCGACCTCTCGCTATTTGTCCATGATACACCGGGCATGACAACACGCTTTGAACAAAAATGAAATACGCAGGCAGCGCTTATTGGAACTAGACTTTGCGTGCTAAATGTTGCCGTTGCCGCTCCGCTCCGGTCTTTCCTACAGGAGCCCTTTTATCAAAAGTCTCTAGCCTTTGACGTTGATCACTTGGCGAAGCTGGTGGACCACTTCGATCAAGTCGTCCTGCGCCGCGATAACAGATGAGATATCCTTATAGGCAGCCGGGCTTTCGTCGATCACGCCTTTGTCCTTGCGGCATTCGATCCCTTCCGTGGCCTTGCGATGGTCCTTCAACGTGATCTGCTTCTTGGCCTCAGTCCGTGACATGGCGCGCCCCGCCCCGTGCGAGCACGAGCAGAAGCTGTCCGGATGGCCCTTGCCGCGAACGATGAAGGAGCCCGTGCCCATGGACCCTGGAATAATGCCGAGATCGCCTTTACGGGCGCGCACGGCTCCTTTGCGCGTGATCCAAACATCTTCGCCGAAATGGTTCTCGACAACGGCATAATTGTGATGGCAGTTCACCGCCATGTCGCCGATTTTAAACCGTGGCAGATGCGTGCGGAGCACGCGGAGAACAGCGTCCATCATGGCCTGGCGGTTCTCCCAGGCATAATCCTGTGCCCACAGAAGCGCCTCCACATAATCATCGAAATACTCGGTTCCCTCCGACAAATAGCTGAGGTTTTCGTCCGGCAAATTCACGAAATGCGTACGCATATCCTTCTTGGCGAGCTCGATGAAATAGCGGCCGATCACATTGCCCGGACCGCGCGAACCCGAATGCAACATCACCCATAGGGCGTCATTTTCATCGAGGCAAATTTCGATAAAATGGTTTCCGGTTCCAAGCGAGCCAAGTTGGTGCGCGGGTCTCTTATGAGAGATCCTCGGATGCTTGTCCAAGATCGCTTGATAGCGATCATCAAGCTCGCGCCAGCGGCTTGCGACCGAATTCGGTATGATTTCCCAACCACCCTTGCGGGCACGCCCCTTTGTGGAGACGAAGCCATGGGGAACCGCCCGCTCAATATCGCTGCGGATCGGCGCCAGCCTATCGGGCAGATCGTTTGCCGTGAGGGTGAGTTTCCAGGCCATCATGCCGCAGCCAATATCGACGCCAACCGCCGCCGGGATAATCGCTCCCTTTGTCGGAATGACCGAACCGACGGTCGCCCCCATACCCCAGTGGCAGTCGGGCATCGCCGCCACGTGACTGTGGATGATCGGCAGCTTGGCGACATTCTCCATCTGCGCGATGGCGGAGTCATCAACTTGGACGCCCTTGATCCACATCTTCAGCGGTGAGCCACCGTCAACATGGCGCGTTTCGAATTTCCCGCTCATTGATTGTTCTCCTTGCCATCGCTCCGGCAGCTGTGCGCGAGCATGCTGTCGCATTGTTCTTATCGCGAAAAAATTCTGGGGCGGCGTGAGTTAACGCTTTGTTAACCTTTATTTGCAAAACTTTAATGGTGAGTAAAGCGTAAAGGAGTAGCGGGATATGCTCCATGTTCGGGAGTTTCAGAGGGTAGCTGGCACGCGTTGGGGTCATGCGTTCAGCCGCACCTTCGTCTTCGACTAACCTCTCTTAAAATTTGCCATGGTGCCAGTTGCTAAATTGGCGACGCGCATGGTTCACGTCTTCCCTGAATCTCTGCGGAGACTGATCCGTTGGCAAACCAGACGAGCGCCCACCGACCATAATAATTCTGGCGTACAGTTGCTGGAGCCAAAAAAGAGGCGGCTCGCGCAGAGAAACGAGATTATTAAGAGGCTACACTAAGGACCCCCGGTTCCGGAACCGGGGGTCTTTGTTTTTGGCGACGATACGATCGCCTTATTCTTGCCCAAGCCAATGGCTGAATTCGAATAGGCTTCGCAGCGGCTTGTGCTAATATTTCCGACAATGAAAAACGATGCAGGAGCCTCTATGGGCGGCGCTCTGAATTGGACGTTGAAGCGCTACGGGCAATATTTCGGAGCCGTATGGGCTTTGCTCCTTCTGGCCACGCCACTGGTTGTCGTCTTGGCCGCTACCGGAGCCTCATCGGCGCGCGCCGCCGAAACGAAAATCATCGAAATTGGCGAAACGATCGACGTTCAGCGCCACGTCACGGGCCAGTTGCTAAAGTCGAAGCGCCGGCTGAAAAAGGGAATGCCCATCCGGTTGAATGAAATCTTGGAAACCGGAAAAAAGGCGCGCGGTGAGTTCAGATTCAAAGACGATACCAAGCTCGCCGTCGGACCGAACTCAAAGATTGTCCTTGATACGTTCATATATGACCCCGGTAGCTCGAAATCATCCATCATCATAAATATGAGTCGCGGGGCGTTTCGCTTTGTGTCCGGCAAGAGCGGGAACACTGCCTACAAGATCAAGACGCCAACCGCATCCATCGGCGTCAGGGGCACGATATTTGATGTTTACGTGGCAGGAAACGGCGAAGTTGCGATACTTCTGCATGAGGGGGCCGTCGACGTTTGCTCAACCAGGACGAAATGCCGATTGCACAAGGTCGTCGGCCAATTTTTTCATATCAACGGGATCGGCCGGATCGTTGGTCCACTGAAATGGGACGGGTCTTTTTTCTCCAGCATGGCGATCAATGCCGCGTTTCCGTTTGTCGGCCGCCGCCTCAAAATCGATCCCATCCGGCGCTTCCGGCATGCGGATCTGTTGGGCGGCAGTGCGCTCAAACGGGCGCGGCGGGCGCTTAGAAAGCCTGGCGGTTCCGTTGGTAAGACGATCCGCAAGAAGTCACGGCGGCTGCGCAAATTCTTGCCTTTCTAGAGGGTCACGTTTCAAGCTTATTTCGAACGATCGGCATCCATCTCATTGCCGCCGCCATCGCATCGCAGCTGGACGTCACAAATTGTTTTGGATGCTCGCCCTTGCATTAATCTGATTTCCAGGAAAAAACAGAAGACGTTTCTCTGCGGCGCAACATTTTTTCAATTCACCCCTCGCCTAATACCAAAGGAAATTTTGATTGACCCATATTTCGTTTGGCAAGCGCGACTGCGCGTCGCACCTTATGGTGGTCAAGCCTGCGTGGCGTCTGAACACCCATCGGTCATTCTCAATGACCGATGGTATAGGAGCATCGACCACCATGAATTTTGCCGGGTAAAGAGCACCATGACAGTTCGAAATGGCCGTGAATTTTTGAGCATTCCAGGACCGACAACGGTGCCGGATGAGGTGCTGAGCGCCATGCACCGCCAACCGATTGATATTTATAAAGGACCGCTGTTGGAGGTCACTGAGCGCTGTTTTGATGGTTTGAGGAAAGTCTTCCGGACGAGTGGGCGCCCCTATTTCTATGCAGCCAATGGCCATGGCGCCTGGGAGGCTGCGCTGTCGAATAGCCTGTCAAAGGGAGACAAGATTTTGATCCTGGAAAGCGGCCTTTTCGCAACCTCTTGGGGCGATATGGCCAAGATGATGGGGATTGAAGTCGAGGTGCTTGCGGGCGACTGGCGCCGCGCGGTTGATCCGGCGCGGGTGGAGGAGCGTCTCAGCCAGGACAAGGCGGGTGAGATCAAGGCCGTTCTTGTTGTGCAAGTCGATACCGCCTCCGGTGTCGTCAATGATATTCCGGCAATCCGCAAGGCAATAGACGCGGCCGGTCATAATGCGTTGTTCATGGTCGATACGATTGCGTCTCTCGGAACCATGCCCTTTGATATGGACGATTGGGGTGTGGATCTCGCGGTGACCGGGTCGCAGAAGGGGTTGATGTCGCCACCGGGATTAAGCTTTGTCGCCGCTGGCGATCGGGCGCTCGCGGCGCATCAATCCGCAAACTTGCGCACCGCTTACTGGGACTGGACCTTCCGGGACGGTGCCGTGCACTACCAAAAATTTTGCGGCACCCCTCCCGAGCATCTGATGTTCGGACTCGAAAAGGCGTTCGAGCTTCTTTTCGAGGAAGGGCTCGAAGCTGTTTTCGAGCGCCATCGGCTTCTGGCGGAGGCCGTACGCCGTGCCGTCACGGTTTGGGGAGAGGGCGGTGCGCTGGAGCTCAATATTGTCGCGCCCGGGGAACGGTCTAATTCCGTAACGGCGATCCGCATGCTGGATGGCCGGGATCCGGAACCGTTGCTGAAGTTTTGCGATCAAAAATGCGGTGTTGTGCTCGGTATCGGCATCGGCGCGTTGAGCGGGCAAGCCTTTCGGATTGCGCATATGGGGCACATCAATGCCCCTATGATCTTAGGCGTGCTGAGCGTGATCGAAACAGGTCTGGTCGCCTTGGACATTCCCCATCGGCCGGGAGGTGTGCGGGCGGCGGTCGAATGGCTCGGTCAAGAATTGCAGGGGTGAGTGCATGCGTTTCATATCTCGTGGCAACGGCAAGGGCCATCGACCTGGTCGACTATGAAATTCCGAGGCGGGCCTGTATCAAGGTCGCCGGACAAAATGGGAGGAACGGTGAATTATGTCTTCGAATGGAAAAGGTGCTGTTGTCACAGGCGCGGGGAGCGGCATTGGCCGGGCCGCGGCGCTCGCTCTTCAAGCTGCGGGATATTCGGTTGCGCTCGCCGGGCGGCGGGCAGATGAGTTGGAGAAAACCGCAGCAGCGGCAACGGACGGCGGCGGTAAGATGCTGCCCGTTCCAACGGACGTCACCGATCCCGATGCGGTGCGCGCGCTTTT
>BFAS01000344.1 GCA_008974985.1 bacterium MnTg02 | reverse complement strand
GTCCTCCAAACGAGCGAGATAAAGCGCAAGGTCTCCCCAGCCACAGCCAATGTCCAGAATTTTCAAACCAGGTTTGAGGTTGAGCTTGGCCGCCAAAAGCCGCAACTTGTTGCGTTGGGCCTGCTCGAGCGTCTCATTGTCATTCGTGAAATAAGCGCAGGAATACTGCAACCCCTCATCGAGAAAGAGCTTATAGAAGTCGTTCCCCAGATCGTAATGATGCGCCACATTCTGCTGAGCTTTGCCGATTGGGTTGGCCTGCTGCGATTTCTTGAGCATGCGCGAGATCCGCCGCAAGACCCTTTGCAAAGGGTAGGAGCCAAGCGACAGCCGGTTCAGCGAAAACAGCGTCAGGAAATCACGCAGTGTCGAATCCTCGAAGCTCATGCGCCCATCCATATAGGCTTCACCCGCATGCAGTTCGGGATTGAAAACGAGCTTGTGGTAGAGCGACCGGTCGCTCAAGCGCATGGTGACCTTTGGGCCGGGCTGTCCGGCAAACACATGAACCTTGCCATCGGCATCAATGATCTTGAGGGTGCCCACACGAACGAAGGACTTCATCATATGCGAAAGGGGGAACATCTAGCGTCTGCCTCGTTCAATATGTGCCGAGCAGTGCGTGGGCAACCAGATCATACATCATTAGACCGCCACGATTCTCCCATCCACATGTTGGCGAAATGCGGGACAAATGGTGGGACCGACTGGGATTGAACCAGTGACCTCTCGCGTGTGAGGCGAGCGCTCTCCCGCTGAGCTACGGTCCCTTTTGGCGCTTCTGAGCAGCGAAACCAGGGCAACTATTTAGGCGCGCCTGTTTTTTGCTGTCAAGTTTGGCCCAATTTTGTTGCTAGCATCGGTGTGACAGGGCGCGTTTTTTCAAAAACACTAGGTCAAACGCTGGAAAACGCGTCGCCGTCAAATTATCTTATCATCAGGCATAAGAACCTGAGGGCACCCGATAATGCGGAATATCTTACTTATCATTGCAGCATTTGCGTGTTTGGCTCTATCGATTTTTCTGTTGACCTCACGCGGGCCGGTCCAAATCCGGATCGCGACGGCTGGACCTGTTACGGGAAAGCTTGCCGGTCTTGGCGAGCAGATGCTGGCGGGGGCGCGCCAAGCGGTGGCCGACATCAACGAAGCTGGCGGCGTGTTGGGCGGATCGGTGGAGCTCATTATTGGCGACGATCAGTGCGATCCCAAGCAAGCTGTCGCCGTCGCCAATAGGCTCGTGGCGCAAGAAGTCGTCTTTGTCGCCGGTCATTTTTGTTCCAGCTCCTCCCTTCCTGCCGCCAAGGTTTATGACGAGGAAGGCGTGGTTATGATCTCGCCGGCTTCGACCAGTCCCAAACTGACGGAGCAGGGACAGAGCTATATTTTCCGGGTGGCGGGCCGGGACGATCAGCAGGGTGCTGTCATCGGTCAATATTTGGCAGAGCGGTTCGCCGGAAAACGGATCGCCATCGTTCACGACAAATCGGCCTATGGAAAGGGCGTGGCGTCCGAAACGCGCCGGTCATTACGCTCGGCTGGTGTCACCGAAGTGATGTTCGAAGCCTATACCGCTGGCGAGAAGGATTTTACAGCTCTCGTCTCCAAGCTCAAACAGGCGGAGGCAGATGTACTTTTTGTTGGCGGCTACCATACCGAAGCCGGTTTGATTTTACGGCAGATGCGCGATCAAGGCCTGGCGACGGTCTTGGTGGCAGGGGATTCCCTGGTCACACAGGAATTTTGGTCGATCACTGGAGACGCGGGCGAGGGGACGCTCTTTTCGTTCGCTCCGGATCCGCGCCGCAGTCCTTTCGCGGCGAAACTTTTGGCGCGTTTTCGTGGGCAGGGAATCGAGCCGGAAGGCTACAGCCTGTATACTTATGCGGCCATCCAAGCCTGGGCGCAGGCTGCGGAGAAAGCCGAAAGCACTACACCGGAAAAGGTCATAAAGTCTTTGCGCAGCATGGTGTTCCGCACCGTGATTGGCCGGTTCAGATTTGATGCCAAGGGAGATGTCAACCTGCCGCCCTATACCATTTATCGCTGGTCCAAAGGGAAATATGCGCCGGTGCATGCGCCGGAGTTTCCGGAAGAAAAGTGATAAGTTACTCTCTTTCTTTAAGAGGCTTCAGAAACGGCGTCCATGCGGGTGAGAAGTGAGTCAATTTCACCAACAAGCTCGTCATAATGGCCGATGACGATATCGGGATGAAAGCTCTCGACGGGCTTGTCCGTGTAGCCGAAATTGACGGCAATAACCGGAATGCTTGCTGCTTTCGCGGTCTGGATATCGGTTTCGCTATCGCCAATCATGATGGCGCGGGAGGGCGAGCCGCCTGCGCGTTTGATTGTGCCTATCAGATGGCCGGGATCAGGCTTGCGCACGGCAAACGTATCGCCGCCGGCAATGGCTTCAAAATGATGTGAAAGCGCGAGTTCATCGAGAAGTTTTTGGGAGAGAGATTCGGGTTTGTTTGTGCAAATCCCAAGCCGGGCACCGCGGTCGCGGAGCATAGTGATCGCAGATTCAACGCCTGGGAACGGGCGGCTTTCAACGGCAATGTTCGCACCGTAATGAGTCATGAAGGTTTCCATATGACCATCGAGTTCACCCTCGCTGAGGGCGACACCAATGGTTTTGAAGCCGGATTTCAGCATGTGCCGCGCGCCGTGACCGACGCAGGTCAGGACCTGTGCACGCGAAAGCGCCGGATATCCCTCGGAATTCAGAATGTGATTGAGTGTTCTGACAAGATCCGGAGCGGTGTCGACCAAGGTTCCGTCGAGATCAAAGATGATCGTGCTGGTGTTCATGATGAGGGCGGAATATAGGGTGCCTAGGCCGCCGTCAAGCGCGTCCGCTTCGCAACGGCGTTGTGGGATATCCTGTTCCGAGCCTTGTGATTGGCGCAAATTTCATGACAGTGTGCGCCACGAGGCTGGTAGCCACGTTCTTATGCCTATCTTCAAAGGGGTGCATCTTACGTGACATTGGACGAACAGAAGCAAAGCGCGGCGGCGCGGGCGATTGAATTCGTCGAAGACGGCATGAAGCTCGGACTTGGAACCGGTTCCACGGCTGAGAAATTCGTAAATCTTCTTGGGGAGCGCGTCAAAGATGGGCTTAACGTGCTCTGCGTTCCAACCTCCGAGGCCACAAGAGCGCAGGCGGAAAATCTCGCTATTCCGCTGACTAACCTTGATGCGCAACCCTACCTTGATCTGACCGTCGACGGCGCCGATGAACTTGACGATAAGCTGCGTCTCATCAAAGGTGGCGGCGGCGCACTCCTCAGAGAAAAAATTGTCGCCATGGCGTCGGATCGCATGATTGTTATCGCCGATGCTTCAAAGCACGTGGAAATGCTGGGACGGTTTCCGTTGCCTGTCGAGATCGTATCCTTCGGTGCGGCGGCAACCCGTCTTATGGTTGAGGAACTTGCGGAGTCGGCCGATTGTACGGGCAACATCGTGATGCGGCAAAATTCAGACGGAAAACATTTTGTCACGGACAGCGGCAACTATATTTTGGATTGTGCGTTCGGCCGGATTCCGGATCCCGAGATGTTGGCCGACGCCTTATCTATTATTCCTGGTGTGGTAGATTCGGGCCTTTTCTTGGACATTGCCGATCTTGCACTCTTGGCAAATGAGGATGGGATAACGGTCTTGGAAGCCCCGGATGTCGATTGAAGCACCGCCTGATGGCTTCGTGAGCCTTGGATGAGAATACTTGCAAATAATATTCATCTCGTCGCTGCTCGTGGACAGGGTTGCGGCGTCCCAGAGAGCGCCTCATGACTGCATATGATTTCGACCTTTTTGTCATCGGCGGCGGGTCCGGTGGCGTTCGCGCGGCCCGGATGAGCGCGCAATTTGGCGCCAAAGTCGGTGTGGCGGAGGAATATCGCTATGGCGGCACGTGTGTTATTCGCGGCTGTGTTCCAAAAAAGCTTTTCGTTTATGCCAGCCGCTTTGGCGACGCCATGGAAGACGCGGAGGGGTTTGGCTGGACCGTGAACGGGCGCAAGTTCGATTGGCCGACTTTGGTTGCCAATAAGGACCGGGAGATCGATAGGCTCAGCAAGATCTATATCCAAATCCTGGATAAGAACGGTGTAACGCATTACGACACCCGCGCCGAGATCGTTGATGCACATAGCGTCCGATTGGTCACCGATGACAAGGTCGTCACCGCCGAAACCATATTGATTGCAACCGGCGCTACGCCCTTCGTTCCGGATATTCCAGGGGCAGAACTTGGCATTACGTCCAACGAAGCCTTTCATCTGCCAGAGTTGCCAGCGTCGATCACGGTTGTCGGTGGCGGTTATATCGCTGTCGAATTTGCTGGAATTTTTAACGGTCTCGGCGTTGAGACGACGCTCCTCTATCGCGGACCGCAAATTTTGCGCGGATTTGATGATGATCTGCGAGATGGCTTGGCCGAGGAACTCACCCGCCGGGGCATAAATGTTCACGTCAACGGCATGCCGGCCGAGATTTCGAAGACGAGCGACGGGTATGGCGTTCGATTGGAAGATGATGCGTTTTTCGAAACCGGGCTGGTGATGTTCGCGACCGGCCGCATTCCCAATACACAAGGGCTTGGTGCGGAGAAGGCGGGCGTGCAGATGAACGGCAAGGGCGCGATCATTGTCGACCAGTTCTCCCGCAGTTCCGTGGACACGATCTATGCCGTTGGCGATGTCACGGACCGGGTTAATCTTACACCGGTTGCCATACACGAAGGGGCCGCCTTCGCCGAAACGCTTTTCAACAGCAATCCGACGCCTGTCGACCACGACTTCATTCCGACGGCCGTGTTCTCCGAACCGGAAATCGGTACGATCGGCCTGACCGAGAGCGAGGCGCGGGATAAGTTTGCCCAGATCGACCTCTATAAAAGCCGCTTCCGGCCAATGAAGCATACATTGTCGGGACGCGAAGAATATATGTTGGTAAAGCTGATCGTGGATGGCGGGACGGATAAGGTCTTAGGATGCCATATCATGGGGCCTGATGCGGCGGAGATCGTGCAAATTCTGGCAGTCGCAATGCGTATGGGTCTGACAAAAAAAGCTCTCGATGCGACAATGGCCCTCCATCCAAGTGCTGCCGAAGAGCTGGTGACAATGCACGAAAAGTGGCTTCCACCTCAAGGTGGCGCCGGTGAGCAATGATTTTTCTAATTGAATTCTCTAAATGGGCTCTAGAGCATTTTCAGGAAAAGTGTGCGCGGTTTTCCGCTCGGACAATGCTTAAACACAAAGAGCTAGAGCCCATTCGATGAACCTGGGTTCGTCGAATGGGCACTAGTGATTGGAGTGAGATTTGGACGCCAAATTGAGATCGTCGGAATGTCGGGAAAACGGAATTCCCTTGGGCCGGCTGGACGGACGCGTCGCCATTGTGACCGGCGGCGGGGAAGGTATAGGCCGTGCGATCTCGGATATTTTTGCGTCGGAAGGGGCGCGAACTGTGGTGGTTGATATTGATCCTGCCACAGCGCAAGACGCGGCTCAATCCATCAATGAAGCGGGCGGGCGTGCCGAGGCCGTTGAGGCCGATATAGCCAACCAGGATGATATGAGCCGCTTGTTTGCCACAGTCGCGGATCAGTTCGGCCAACTCGATATCCTGGTGAATAATGCGGGCATTAATGTCCGAGGTGATATGCGCCATGTCGAAGACGAACAAATAGAGCGAATGCTTGAAACAAACGTTGCCGCTGTTATGCGCTGCGTTCGTTCTGCATTCTTGTTACTGAAAGACTCCGAGAAAGCTTCGATTATCAACATATCGTCGATTATGGCCGTGCGGCATATGCCGCACTCCGGACTATATTCGACAACAAAAGGTGCGCTGAGTGCCTATACGCGCAGTATTGCGGTCGATTTTGCGCGGTTTGGTATTCGTGCAAATGCCATTTGTCCGGGCTATGTCGAAACGGCTATGACGGCGCAAATTTTGCGCATGCCGAAACTCAGGGAGGCTCTTGAGGACAGGACGCCCATGCGGCGTCTTGGTCATCCGCATGAAATTGCCAGTGTCGCCTTGTTTTTGGCCTCAGACGAGGCGTCTTATATCACTGGCGCTTGCATACCGGTCGATGGCGGGATGAGCATAGGGTTGTGATGGTGCTGGGCGATCGCTTTGCGGGACGTGGCCGGCGGCGCTAGGGTCTTTTCGATTTTGATTCTATCAAAATCGAACCCTAACTCTTTGTTTTACCGTGCAACTTAATCGGAAAACCGGTTCCCACTTTTCCGGAAGCACCCTAATATCCCGGCTATCGTCTTTCGACTATGGATCTTGAGTGAGCCCGATGGTTCAAAAGCGGATATTCGATATAACTTTGGTGATGCTCGTCATGCCATTGATTTTGCCGCTTTACGGGTTTGTCGCACTGCTTGTCGCCCGATATTTGGGCCGGCCGGTATTATTCCGGCAGGAGCGGCCAGGTTTTCAGGGCAAGCCGTTCACACTGATAAAATTTCGCAGCATGGCCGATCATCGAGATGCAAACGGTGATTATCTGCCGGACGCGCAGCGTCTGACGCCCTTTGGCGGCTTGTTGCGGCAATTCAGCTTGGATGAATTGCCGGAACTTTGGAATGTTCTAAAAGGCGATATGAGCCTTGTCGGCCCAAGACCTCTGTTGATGGAATATTTAGATCATTACACGCCGGAGCAGGCGCGCCGCCATGATGTGTTGCCGGGCGTTACGGGTTGGGCGCAAATCCACGGCCGCAATGCCCAGAGCTGGGAAGACCGGTTCGCCCTCGATATTTGGTATGTGGACAATCATAGCGTTTGGCTCGATATCCGCATTCTGTTCACCACATTTTGGAAAGTTTTAACACGAGAGGGTATTTCCGCTGAAGGACATGCCACAATGCCTTTTTTTAAGGGCTCGGAACCTGTGAAGCGGGAGGAGTTGCGCCGCTAATGAGCGTGGCGACAGCGTTTGTTGCGTAAAAGGACGGCTTGAGTTGACGACCAACCGCACCCAGCAGAAAGAAAACACCCGCGTTCAGATTCTCAGAGCCGCGCAATATTTATTTGCCCGGAACGGATTTGACGAAACCCGCACAATTGAAATTGCCAGCCTCGTTGGTGTTTCCCACGGCACGATATTCGCGCATTTTGAATCGAAAGCCGGCATTTTGCGCAGCATGATCTTTGATCGTTGCAAGGACTGGGTCGAGACGCTTGAAAGATCCGATGTGAATGGCGAGACGGCAATCGATTGCTTGAAAGCGCTTCTCCGTCAGCTTTGGGAACAACATCAAAAAGACACGTCCTTAACCCGGATCTACCAATCACATGCCTGGGTTTGGGACGAAATCGATGAAGCGGAGTTTCGCGACCTTGTCGATCGGGTCAAGGGCAAGGCGCAGATCATTATTTCGGCGGGCATTAAGGCTAAAGAGATTCGCCGTGAAATCGATATGGATCGTGTCTTGGATATGCTTGAGGCGTCTTATTTCGAAGCACTTCGACGCGCGAAATTCGACGCCGATAGCGAGGATGGCGGGCTCGCGGAAGTTGAAGCGACAATGCAGTATTTGCTGCAACCAGCAGGCGAATGACGCGCTGCTGCCAATATCGGCGCGTCCTTAGCTTCATTCAAGCGGCACTGCAGGTTCTCTAAAAGGACGGTAGAGGAAAATCCATTCAAATAGGATCCGATATTCGCCCTAACTCTTTGTTTGAGCATGATCGGTTTGTAAAACCGGGTCCAACTTTTGCTCATCATGCTCAAGGGACGGTAGCGCCTGAGTTTCTTCAATTATGCTATCGACGACAGCAATAAGTGCATCCCGATTGCTCAATCCGGTTTCAATCGAACTATGGTAGCGTTTGAGTTGCCGGTCCGCGCTTGTGCCCCGCGCGACAATTGTTTGAGCATGTTGGATCTCTTTGACGCAATCGAAATGGTTTGCATCCTCTTCGAGGAGCATAAAGAGTTCCTCCAGCAATAGTTGGAACGGTACGATTTCGCCCTTACCAAAATCAACGAGGCCTTGCTCCATGCCGTGACGCTGGGCGCGCCAGCGGTTCTCATTGAGCAGAAAGACCGGATAGGTCCGCCAGCGCTGATTGGCGCGGCGCAACCGATATAGCATCCGGCAGATACACAAAAAGAACGCGGCAATGCAGATTGCATCGTCAATGAGCGTGCAGACATCGGTGACGCGCATTTCAAGAGTCGGAAATCGCTCCGACTGTCGAAGGTCCCACCAGATTTTCTTGGCGTCCTCGATCAACCCTGCTTTTTT
>BFAS01000343.1 GCA_008974985.1 bacterium MnTg02 | reverse complement strand
GGATTATCGTGAATGGACATGATCCCAGGGACAATAGCGTGTGCACCCGATTCGGTTCAATCTGCGGATTGGTTGCCGGTATCCAATTATTTCCCGGTAAATATCGATTTCCTGTAATATGTTGGTTTCAACGTGTAGACGGCATACGATATTCATAGGATATGGGAGGTCGCAACTCTTATTTATTGTTAGTGTTATCAGTGGAGTGAATGGAGGCGATCTTGAGTGGATTCTTCGATGGGCTCGCCCATTATTCTGACCAAGTCCTTGTTGGTCTTATCGCCGGTGCCGTTGGCGGCGGACTGGCGGAATTTACCCGGTACGTTAATGGCTGGTATCAGGCTGGGCGGTTTCGTGGCGCTGACTTTCATATCGCCGCAACCATGTATACGCCGATTGATCCAAGCAATCAGGCACATCATCGGTTCAAAGGGGCTGTAGCTGCTGAGAAGACCCATATCCAGGAGTTAATCTGGCTTGGGCAAGAGATCGCACTTAAGGACTTCGTCTCAAACGCCTACATGCTTCGTGAGATCAGCGGAGCAATGAACAGGACAAAAGATGCCGGGCTCCTGCTTGGCAATTTGCCGGAGAGGGCTGAACAGCCGCTTCTGAAAAAGATCGTGGGATATCACAACGCCATCCCAACTAATGAGATGGTGCGGATCTTTAAGGAAAATGTCGGGACCGATGCATTGGGCCGCTCACATGGAATTTCGCCTCCAACTCATGAGCATTACGCAGGCTCGCCGCACCGTCGCGTCCTACGCGCAATGTACATCGCGGACAGCCAATTAGAAAAAGGCCTGCCGCCAAAGGAGAAAGTGCATTTCTATCAAGGGATGCACGCAAACCGCTATGAGACGCTGACCAATCTGATTGCAGCTCACCGGACCAATCCAGCCCAATTCGATTCATGCCGCGTCTATTTCTAAATCCACCTGGGGTCAAGAGCGGCAGGACAGCCACGTTGCATCTAGAGTCTGTTGACTGGGGTAAACCGGAAGTGAGCACCCGAAACGTCAGCTCTGGCCCATATTCCCGCCCTTGCATGCGGCGTTTTCCTTCCACCGGAATATACCATCAGCAGTTATTGAGCCCCTCACCGACCACCACGAACGGTGCCCAATAGGCCGGGTGCGCTTCATGGGGGGCACCTTTCTCGATAAGCGCCAGCACGGACTGGCGCAGGGCCTCCGCGCGGCCAACCCCAACCCTCTTGGCACGACAACTATTACAGGGGACGAACAAAACAGTCCCGCAGACCGGCTGCTTTGAGTTTTGAGCACATTTCGCTAGCGGCAGACCTATTGTGGAAGGGCCCGATCCGAAGACGATACCAAGCACGTTTGCTTCCCAGTTTAGCTTTCTGGATAAGTGGCTGATAGGACCGCAGCAAATTGGGGTACCTCTGCTGAATGTCGAAAAACGCTGTGAGCGCATCAGCCTGCGTCCGAAGCGCCGCTATTTGCACCACAAACCGATTGCTAATCGCTGGTTTTACCTCACTTGAGGGCTTCGCCGGTTTGGTTGGTTTTGGCAGCGCAGCCACCTGTGCGGCCTTTAGCCTTTCGAGACGCTCGCGAGCCAGTTGGGCTTGGGCAGTGCCGGAATACTGCTCAATGACTAACTCTAATACCTTGACCTCGACCCAAACACGTGCCGCCTCACTTAGTATTGGTTTGGAAGCCGCCCCCTCACCGACCAATATGAACGGCGACCAATATTCCGGATGCGCTAGCTGTTTGTCCTTTCCCTCGATCATCGCAATCATTGAACGGCGAAGCGCTTCAGAACGTCCAATATCGGGTGATTGTTTTAACGCCTCAAACGCGCCGGTTATGAGTTGAACCGTTGGGTCTGATGCAACAGCCCAGTGTGAGACCAATAAGGCGCGGGCACCTGCATAAAAGAAGGCGCGTGCCAGACCAGACAGGGCCTCTGCGCCCGCAGCACCACCAGCGGCGGTGTTGCATGCCGACAGGATCACCCATTCGGCATTAAGCTTGAGTGTCGTGATTTCAGAAGCACTCAGATAACCATCATCTTGCTCCGAACCCTTTTTTGGCGGCGTGAGAAGAAGGCCGGGTTCCCCACTTCCTAACACCTCACCGGCCATAGCCCCATGTGTTGCGAAGTGGAGGATTTGGTACTTTGCGAGAGCGCCCGTTCCGCTGAGCGTTTTAATCTCATCCTCGGTCGCCGTTTTGCCCAGACGGATGTCCAGATCGGTAGCGTTCAGGCTCTTTGCGACCGCACACACCTCATCTGCGGTTTCCGGCAGCGGCGATTGTTTTCTTATGTGATCAACATTTGCTTCTCTCAGGCGCGGAAGCTTCACAGTTCGAGTCAAGCCCAAGCTCGCAACGCGCTGCGGTTGAAGGCCTTTGCAGATCTGTTTTTGCCGGGCCTCTTTCGCCAAATCCGCATAGCGGCTGTCGGGACCCTCAAGAAGTGGATTGCCAATGCCGAGATAGGGTCTCGATGCCCGGCTTGTCTTGGCAAACTGTCTAAGGGTCATAATGGATGAAACCGATGGCATGATCGAAAGCGCATGCGATTTGACGAGCCATGCGGCGTCCGAATATGTGGTCTGCGCTGTTGGTTTCTGAGTGACAAGCACCTGGAATGGCAACTGCGTCAGCGGCCCCGAAGGGACGAGGATCAGCTCTTTGCCTTTGATGAGATCTTCAATCGGAGCAAACAGGGCTTGGTAGAGCTTGTGGGATCGATTGAGATCGAACGGCAGCGGTTTGTCGTTTCGGCGGTCGGTTTTGGTATAATTTTGCCCGGTTAGTTCGCGGCAAAGCTTTCCCGACGAACCCGAAACATCCAAGCCACATCTCAGGGCTTTCACCTCACGGCTCAGAGCTTTGGTTCCGAGTTCAACGCGGACCCAACGGCTCTTGGTCTTGGTCACCGCCCAGATAAAGGTTTCGTCGGGTGTCGGCTTCCACTCCGACGTGTCGAGGAACAGGATGAGCGCCTCATCGTCCCGGAGCTGCTGTTGGACGGCAGCAATCGAAAGCGGTACCGGATTGGCGAGGGCGGCGTAATCCGGGAAATCCTT
>BFAS01000342.1 GCA_008974985.1 bacterium MnTg02 | reverse complement strand
CATGATTTTCTTGGCGATGCCGGCATTGTTGATGGCATGGACGATGGCTTGGCGCACCCGGCGGTCGCGGAACGCAGCGACGCGCTTTTGATTAAGCTGAAAGGTGACGATGCGCGAGCCGGAGATGGTGACCAAACCGATCTCGGAATTCTTGCCGAGACGCGCCAAGTCAGCGGGCGGCACGGGGGCTATAAAATCAATATCGCCGGACAGCAGCGCCGCGACGCGGGTCGGCCCTTCCTTGATCGGCGTCAGGACGATCTTCGTGACGTTGCCCGGAGACGCCTTGTCCCAATAGCTCGGAGACCGCTTAAAGGTGACCCGCACCCCCTGCTCGCGCGATGTGATGATGTAGGGACCTGTGCCGGAGATGTTTCGCGATGCGAATGAATCCCCGTGCTTGACGATTTCGTCTTTCGGTTTCCCGTTGCCGTCGGGACCGGAATAAAAAGCCGAATCCATCGGAAATATGTAAGTGGCCATATGAAGCGCCAGCGGATAAGGCTTTTTGGCAACAAGATCGACTTTATGACTGCCGACAACCCGCATCTCGGCAAAGGGCGCGAACAGGCCTTTGAAGTCCGGGCTTAATTTCAGACGGTCGAACGTCCATTTAACGTCCTTAGCGGTGAGCGGGCGGCCCGAATGAAACAGCACCCCTTTGCGAAGATGAAAGCGGGTCGTCCGCGCGTCAATCACCTCCCATCTCACAGCAAGCCGGGGCTCGAATTTGAGGTCTCGGGTCCAGCGGATCAGCGGATCGAACACCATGTGCGAGAGCTGTAAGGTGGCTCCGGAAAGCTGTTCGTGAGGGTCGAGAGACACAGGGTCCGCGTCATAGGCCATTTTCAGCGTTTTGCTACTGGCGATGGGCGCGGCGGCAACGATTAAAATCAGGCTTAGAAGGAATGCGCCAAATCTGAAGCTGGATGTCCGGTTCATTGTCTCTGCTCCCATCTCACCATTTCGCAGGCGTGCTAAGGCCGGGGCCCGAAGACTCCGCGGTCGATTGACCCGGGACCAGAACCCTCAAAAATATTTTGCCACCCGTTCGGAGAGCGTCGAAGCCTGCTCACCGATATAGTCGATGACGACGAGATGCCATGATTTCTTAATCGCGCCATCCGCCGAACTCATCGCCACAACATAGGTGATCATCAAGGCGGCAATGACCGGAAAGAAAAACGACTGGAAAAATGCGACGATGATTCCGAGCGTCGGAATGTTTCGAATGGACGCATTGACCCGCAAAATAGAGAGTCCGATCATCAAGCTAATCACCATATAGGTGAAAACAAAAATCTCGTCCGACAATGTCGCGCTATCGGATTCCGGTTTCGGGATCGCCAGATAGAGGGCAATCGACGAGAGCAGTGCGGTCACCTGAATGGCAACCACGGATTCAAAGCGGGAATCCGGAATGAAAATCGAGAAATAAGCAACGAGCAAAATGAAGGCGAGCGGGAAAACGACCCGGAGATAATAATCGACGGCCCGCCGTTTCACGACCCAGGTATAGTTGAATTTATAAAATGGGATGATCCGCTCTTCGCCGACATAATCCCGTATGGTCGTAATGATATCCTGGTTCGATCCCACATATTGACCTTCGAGGTCCCAGCCATCGATTTCGAAATCCTTATCGCGAATGTCGGCCCGCGGCGGCTGTATAAAAAATGGCGAGGAGGTGCTGGAGGGTTGAAAGGAAATCGAAAAACGCTGCGAGTCGAACGGGTAGGTTCTGAGATCCGGGCGGAACATGAACTTGCCTGAGACCTTAAAGACCTTTAGATCCGCATCGAATTCGGAGTCCGCTCCGCCGCTATGGATCTGGCGTACGCTAATGAGCGGCTGATTGCTCAATTGCCCGCGATAGGCATTGGTGAATTCGATGTTCTTGATATCGATGTCCCGATCACTCTTGATCGAAATATAGAATTCCGCGTGAAAGCTCTTATCGTTGCTATCGACCCGGAAAATACGCACCATGTCGAGATTGAGATAGATGACCGGAACTTCCTTAAGCCCCTGGCCGGCGCGCAAATATTGTACTGGCGCCAGGACAAAACCCTGATAGCTGGGCGGACTCCAGACGAGCAAACTGTTCTCGGCAGACGCCCTATCCTCGGCAAAGGACCAATCCTGCGACCAGCCCCGGAACACGCGCCTACCCTCCGCGAGTTGACGGAGTCCGCTGACGACCGCTTTGCGCAATGATGGGACATCAGTCTTTTCACTGTTTGCCGCCGATTTCGCGATCATGGAGATGAGGTCGCCATAGCGCGCGCCATAGCCGATCGCGTAGGCTCCGAAGCCAAACGACGATAGGTCAAAATCGGCGCGGCGGACCAACTGTTCGAGCCGTTCATTGTTGACGTTCGGGATTCCGCCTTCGGCAATATCGTAGAGCGAGCCGCGATAGACTAATTTCGGATTGATCTCCAAAATACGGCCAATGGTGCCAAGGGCCACAAAGCCAGGCACCGCTACACCGGCCTCGGCAAGCTTGCCGAGCAAGGCCTCGGCACGCGCGCTTCCCGTCGACAAGCAAATAAAATCCGCGCCGCCGTCCTTGATCGCCTTAACGATGGGTGCGATCCGCTGTTCGTTGAATTCGGCATCCTTGGGTATCCAATGCGTGGACACGACGGTGAGTTTGCCGGAAAGGTCATTCAATGCGTCGTGAAAGGATTTCGTATAAAGGTCTCCCTCGAGACCGACAAAGGCGACGCGCTTTGCCTTCTCGCTGAGCAAACGCTTAAACACCTTCAATTCGTCGTTTATGGAACGGGTTAGCGTGAAAATATTCTTATAGTCCGCGAACATATTGTTGAGCGAAATCTCGGAAATAAATGGGATAGAGCTCTTGCCGATCGCGTCCACGACCTTGGCGCCGCGGGTTGAATTCCAAATGCCGACCATGGCGATCAAACGCTTGTCGGCAATTGCCTTTTTGACGTTCTTGACTGTCTCATTGCCATCGCGGAAATCATCCAGGAAATAGACTTTCAGTGTTTTGCCATGCAGTCCGCCGGCGCTATTGACGGCCTTGACGCGCTTTATCGAGAACTGCTTGATCGCTTCGACTTCTTGCGGCGTCGAGTCTTTTTGCGAACTGATGAAAACGGCAATGGCGTAATGGCTTTCGGCGGACTGTGCCGCTTGCCCCTGGGCTTGGGCAGGTCCTGCTGCAGATAGCGATTGCCACAGCCAAAATATGGCAAAGAGCGCCGCCATCACAGGCCGCGATTGGGCCCGACATTGCGTCTGATACTGACAAAATCGTACGATAAAATTGGTGGTTCGTAGCGCGCAATCTACGCGCCTCGACGAATTCTTGGATATGCGCATCCCCCAAGCCCCTTCTTGCTTTTTTCGAGCGGGCTTGATCTTGCGTCAATCCCGTTTGCAAATTTGCTCTGTTATTGTGGTTCTCCGCGAGAGTTGAACGGAACGGCCGACGTTCTTCTGCAACCATGAGCGCGCTATTCAGCCATGTTTTCCCGGCAATGACAATGCAAGTCCGGTCGGCCGGTGAGACCGTCGTGGGAGTCGAAGCTATAGGGGCTGTTTGTGAGAGGGCTTCGAGTATTTTCGGAAGAGCATGTCCCCGCGAAGGTGGGGATGGAGACTGGTTTGCCGATAAAAAACACACTTAATCAAAAACTTAGATCGGTTTCGCACGTCAATGAAAAACGAAACCCACGGAGCGGCGAGGAGGTTTACAAATCGAGCTTCTCAAAATGCTCGTAGACAAGTTTCGACATATCGCCAAGCTGCTTCTTGCCAAGAGAGCCTGAAAGGGCGTAACCGAGGGGCCCGTCGAACCAGAAAAAGCATTTCACTTTTCCCTTTGCCCAGTACGAGATTTCGGTGTCCTTTTTCCAAGGATTCCAGCCGAGGAAGAGCGTAATACGCTGACCCTTGCGGTTTTGATACATGAACTGTGCCGCCGGGCGGTTGTCGACAGGCAGGACGCGCCCGCCGACCAAAACGAAACCGGCTTTGGTGAAATCCGGCACGTCGATCCGCTTGCCAAGACGCTTCGATACCCATTTCAGCAACGTTTTGCGCTTGCCCCCTGGCACCTCGACCGGCCGGCCGCGATCGGCGGTAAAGACCAGATGGGCGCTGACCGCATGAAGCGCAAGCGACGGCCAGGCTTTATGCTCGCCTGTGTTCATCTGCGCCAGCCCCCAACCGACCGCCCCACCCAGAAGAAACAGGATCGACGCAGCTACAGCGCGCAAACCTTCGGCGCGGCGGCGGTGCCCAGTCGCACGGCCTACCTTTCTCACGGTGGATTTGATACGTCTTGGAACCCGTTCCTTAAGGATAGGATCGAACAAATTTTTCAGCTCTGACTTTTGCATCTGCCAGGCTTCG
Organism: bacterium MnTg02; assembly: GCA_008974985.1. Classification (GTDB taxonomy): domain Bacteria; phylum Pseudomonadota; class Alphaproteobacteria; order Rhizobiales; family BFAS01; genus MnTg02. The sequence continues at coordinate 3,698 of BFAS01000342.1, read as the reverse complement.
AGGCGCGCACGCTCCTCGGGATGCTGTTCAATCCATTGTTCGACATTTTGGCGCGCATCATCCTCAAGCTCGCCATCGAAATAGGCGTGCAGGGCGGCTTCCCCTATGATGCGCTCGTCGCTCATTTGACCCTTCTCAAATTTGGTGCTTCGCCATCCATAAGGACTTTCAACCGGTTCCGCGCCCGGCTAAGCCGCGACATTACGGTTCCGATGGGCGACCCTATGACATCCGCAATTTCCTTGTAGCTCATCTCATCCACTGAAATGAGGATCAAGACCTCGCGTTGCTCATCCGGCAATTCGTCTAAGGCACGCGCAACATCTATAACCGCAAGCCGGTTGAGCTGCTCAGGAGATCTAGACAGTTCGGACTCTGAGACATCCTCAGTATTTATATGCGGACCGCGACGCTTTTTCTGCCTCAATTCGTTCACATAGAGATTGCGCAGAATCGTGAAGAGCCATGTGCGCAGCGCTCGATCCTCATCGAATAAGTGCAAACGCGTCAACGCCCGCTCAACACAATCCTGCACGAGATCATCCGCGGATGTCGCATCGCCCGTCAAAGCCCGCGCAAAGCGCCGCAAATAAGGCACTTCGGCGGCGACCGCTCTTTGTAGGCTCAATGACGCGCCAAAACCCACGAAACAACCTTTCTGTTAAATTATACGCTTCCACATGCTGGAATATTCCATAGCGGGACCAGAATTGGCTCGTGACGCGGTCGCCCGACACTTGGCGTGCGAAAAGTCAGAGCCAGGGCTCTAGGCGGCCAAACTCATGCGGCCAAATTCTATGGCATTCCTCAAAAAGGCAAGCAGTTCGGCTCCCTGAATTTCTGCATCAATGATCCGAGATGCGGGGACGATCGCGGCAACAAATCCTTCTGTATGCCAATGGCCAATGTCAGGCAACTTCCGCAAACGCCCAATATCAAGTTGGGGCCGTGGGCTGACGTAAAAATAGGGTTCATCGTAATGTTCATCACCCGGCGACAGGCCAACGCCGATGGAACGGGCATTTTCGGAATGTCTATTGTCGAGCCGGATAAGGATGGCGAGATCGAAATGATGCGGCCAGCAGCGGATTGGCGAAACGCCTGGAGACAGGGAAGCATAGATATCGCTGATCTGCGAGAGAATCCCATGAGCCGCGCAAAACCACCGTGCGAGCACGCATAAGGTTAAACCAGCGTCGATCGTCTCATATGCGCCTTCGCAAGCGAGCGGATGAGCGGGCAAATCGTATGGGAGGGCGCGTTCCAGGCTATAGGGATCAAATCCCATCTCTTCGATACGCTTATAAACCCAATAGCTCGTATCGTCTTCGGTCATGCCGTCAAGCAAAAGCGTATTCCGCCCACCATCCGGATCGGAAACGAAAAGCGCGAGTTCCTGAAGCTCCAAGCCAAAGGTCCAACCCGTTGGAAGTTTTTGCGAAGCGAAGGACTTAATTTGCGGAATCCAAAACAGGCTTGTGTGGCTGTCGTCGTCACTTGGCTCAACGAACGAGCGGGCTGCTCTGGAAAGCCATTGCACGGCGTAATGTGCTTGCAGCCGGCTGCCGGTGAGTTCATCTGGCTCGATAACGCCAAGTCTTTGGAGCGGATCATTCTTCATCATTCATGCCCGGCGGAATAGAAGATCATTTCCACATCCGATAGAATTTCGACCAAAGCTTGGCCTAGAGCCCTTTTATAGAACTGACTCTGAATTCTATAAAAGGGCTCTAGTCGTGCTTTAGAAAGTGAATGCTAAAATAATCGCGCTTGTCGACCCAACATTGCGCCGCAGTCCAGCCAGCTTCTTTGGCAATCTCTTGGAATCCATCGACCGTATATTTATGGGAGTTTTCGACATGGATGCGTTCGCCTTTTGAAAAGCAGAATGTCGTATCCAAAATGCTGGCCTGTTGGCACGTCAAGCTTTCGAGATAGATTTCCACGCGTCCCGCTGACTCATTATAGACTGGCCGGTGAGCAAACGCATCTAGATCCAAAGTCCCATCAAGCTCGCGGTTAATGCGCGCCAGAAGATTGCGGGTGAAGGCCGCCGTGACGCCTTTTGCGTCATTATAGGCGGGGATCAATATCTTCGGATCCTTCTTGAGATCAACGCCGATCACCAAAGCGCTGCCGGGCCCGAGAAGCTTAGCTGCACGGGCAAGAAAATTTTCTGCCTCGGTTCGTGAGAAATTACCTATGGTCGAGCCTGGGAAAAAGCCGATCCGGCGCGCGCCGCAAATCTGATCCGGAAGATCCATCTGTTGATTGAAATCCGCATGAACCGGCAGGACCGCCAGCCTTGGATAGCGGCTATTCAGCCGCTGCTCAGCGTCGGATAAGGCGCTATCGGAAATATCAATTGGAACATAGGCGCGAAGCGATTGCAGGGCATCGATCAGAAGCCGCGTCTTACGGCTCGATCCAGAACCAAACTCGATGAGCACGACACCGGCCCCCGCGAGCTCGGCAATCTCCGCCGCATGGCTTTCCAACAATCCGATTTCCGTTCGCGTCGGGTAATATTCCTCAAGCTGGGTGATCTCCTCAAACAGCTCAGAGCCCCGGGCATCATAAAGATAGCGACACGGTATCTGCCGCGGAAAGTCCGAAAGACCATCGATCACCGCTGCTGCGAAATCATCGAGAATTCGTTCGGTTTGCAGAGCTTGCGCTTGTTGTGACATGGAAATGAGATCCGTTTGACTTTTGCTGGGGGTGATTTGGCGGGATTTGCTACACGCGTTTGCGATCAGGCACTTTCCGCCAGACGCAGACCCATGAACTGCCACTGATGGAAGGGATAGAAAAAGTTTCGATAGGTCGCGCGGACATGGCCTTCAGGGGTCACACAGGAGCCGCCCTTCGCGACGAACTGATTACACATAAATTTGCCGTTATATTCGCCAACCGCGCCGGCCGCTGCCGCGAATCCGGGATAAGGGGCATAAGGGCTCGAGGTCCATTCCCAGACGTCGCCAAACATCTGCAACAGCCCTTTGCCCGGCTTTGCCGGTAGCGGGTGAATCGCACCGGTGCCGACCATATTGCCAGCAACGGCGCACTCCACCGATGCGATTTCCCATTCAAATTCACTCGGCAAACGTTTGCCCGCCCAGCGCGAAAAGGCAGCGGCTTCGAAGAAGCTCACATGGCTAACCGGCGCCGCCGGATCAAGGGGTAACAGACCGCGGAGGCCGAATTGAAACCATTGGCTATCTTGCCGCTCCCAATAAAGCGGGGCTTGCCAGCCCTTATCATTGACGGTCGTCCAACCGTCGGCAAGCCAGAGCGTTGCGGTTGCATAGCCGCCATCAGCCATGAACTCCAGCCATTCGCCATTTGTGACACAGCGGTTCGCAAGCCGGAATGGGCGGATCAGCACGTCGTGACGCGGACCCTCATTGTCATAGGCAAAACCCTCGCCGTCATGACCGGCTTTGAAAATTCCGCCGTCATAGGCGATCCATTCCAAATCGGGAGCCGCGCCAGAAGGCTCGTCTCGTGCGCTCTCCAAATAGGCCGGTCGCAGCGGATTGGCGGCGAACAGACTTAATATATCCGTCAGCAGCAATTCCTGATGCTGCTGCTCATGATTAATACCAAGAACGATGAGGCTCTCAATATCCGCAGGCAGATCATCGCCATAGGTGGCGAATAACCGCTCCAATGCGTCTTCGACATGGGCGCGATAG
>BFAS01000341.1 GCA_008974985.1 bacterium MnTg02 | reverse complement strand
GGAAGGTCGTGAAATCATGGTGGCCGACAAGCAATTGCGCGGCGGCATGCATGGCATCTACGTCCAACGGCCGCGGCACCCGGCAAACCCGGTTTCTGTCGAACGTGAGTGGCGAACGGCGCACCACAATCCGGTATAAGTAATGCCTCGCGGTGGCGCTGGAGCGCGCATCGAAGTTTTCATCCACCTGCTCGCAGAGCAGAACCGCAATTGGATCCGGACGGAGATGGGCGTTAAGGGCGTCGCGTATAATGTCCGCTTCCCAGTCTTTCTCCAAATCGATATGGGCCACCTGACCGAGCGCATGAACACCGGCATCCGTACGGCCCGCGCCGCGCGGCGTATTCGGCGCACCGGCAAATTGTTCGATGGCTTCAGAGATCCGGGCTTGCACAGAGGGACCGTTCGCCTGGATCTGCCAGCCGACAAAGGGCGTGCCGTCATATTCGATGGTGAGCTTGTAGCGGGGCATGGCTATTCGAAACGATCATAGGGCTCGGGGAAATGTAAAAAACCACCTTCGCTCATCCAGTCTTGAGGCTCGCCGATGCGCGCCATGAAAGCCGGCCCCTGCCATTTGCAAGAAAAGGGCTTTGCGGCGTCCGCCGTAAATCCGAAACGGCCATAATAGTCGGGATGCCCGACAACAAAGGTGATCGCCTCAGCGCGATCATCGAGCCGGGTGAGGCCGGCGTGCAGCAGAGCGGCGCCGATCCCGGAATTTTGCTGGTCCGGCGCGACCGCCATCTCACCGAGAATTGCCGTCTCTCTGAACCTATCTCCCGAGCTCGTCTCCGTCTCGATCCTGCCCCGGCAAAATAAAATATGACCGGCGAGACCCTGCGCCGTCTCCGCGACGAGCTCGAAGAGAACATCACCGCTGCGGCGCACCGCTTCGACGAGCTCTGCTTCATCTGCCTGTGCAAAAGCGGCAGCGACCAGAGACTGCACCGGATCATGATCGCCCGGCTCTAGATCCCGCACGCCGAAATCTCCAGCGCCCGCCATCACCGCAACACCACGCCCGGCGCAATATCCACACCGCGCAGGAACTCTTGCCGCTCCATCGGTTTTTTACCGGCGCGTTGAAGCTGGAGCAGGCGAACGGACCCCGAGCCGCAAGCAATGGTCAACGAATCTGCGATGAGAGAACCCGACGCTCCCGACCCGCTCGCGCGTTCCGAGCGAAGGACCTTCACGCGCTCCGTCTTGCCTCCAAATTCCATCTCAAACCAGGCGCCCGGCCAGGGGCTCAGCCCGCGAATGTGATTATGCACTTCGCTTGCTGGACGCGTCCAATCGATCCGCGTCTCGGCCTTCTCGATTTTTTTGGCGTAGGTGGCGCCCTCTTGCGTTTGCGGCTTGCAGTCGAGACTTCCCCGCTCAAGCGCCGCCAACGCGCGCACCAGGAGGTCACCGCCTTGACGCGCCAGCATGTCATGAAGCTCACCGGCCGCCATAGCGGCACCGATGGTGACGCGCTCGCCTAAACAAACAGGCCCCGTGTCGAGCCCCTCATCCATGCGCATAATCATAACGCCGGTCTCATTGTCCCCCGCCATGATCGCGCGTTGAATGGGGGCCGCGCCGCGCCAGCGCGGTAGCAAGGAGGCATGAAGATTGAGGCCGCCATGGACCGGCGCATCAAGCACCTCCTTCGGCAGGATCAATCCATAAGCGACGACGATGGCAACATCAGCCCCATGGTTGGCGAAACGCTCCTGCTCCGCTTCGCTCTTTAACTGTTCCGGCGTGAACACAGGAAGACCCAAATCGTCCGCCAGCGCATGAATGGGCGATTTACGCGCGCCCATGCCGCGCCCGGCAGGGCGCGGCGGTTGCGTGTAGACAGCAACGAGTTCGTGGCCAGCGTTTAGAATTTCCGAAAGCGCGGGTATCGAAAAATCCGGTGTCCCCATGAAGATGACGCGCAGCATAGTCTTAGACCGACGCCTCCGAAATTATTAAGGACGGCTTCAATCGACCGTCTCGCCTTTCTGCGCCTTGAGATATTTTTTGATGATCATATCCCGCTTAAGCTTCGACAAATGATCGATAAACAGCACGCCGTTTAAATGGTCGATCTCATGCTGAACGACGGTCGAAAGCATGTCTTCGCAGAACATCTCCTGGGGCTTGCCGTCGCGATCCACATAGCTGACCCGGCATGAGGCGGGGCGTTCCACCTCCGCATAGACCTCCGGGATGGACAGACATCCTTCTTCATGAAGGCGCATATCTTCCGAGCACTCTAGAATTTCCGGATTGATCAGGGCGATCGGACTTTTCGACTCGTCGTCTCTGGCCGTATGAATGACCAGCAAACGCTTCGGCACACCGACCTGCACGCCAGCGAGCCCGACGCCGGGCGCTCCATACATGGTCTCCAGCATATCGTCGAGTAGCTTGCGGATGTCGTCATCCACCAGCTCCACGGCTACGCTTTTGGTTTTGAGAAGCGGATCGGGAACCGTAATGATATGCAACTTTGCCATGAAGCTGACATAGGCAACTGAGACCAGCCGGTCAACCGGAGGTTCGCGGCGAAAACCTGTTGGCGGACACGAAATGTTCTCCTTTTGATCCTATTGCTCTCACGAATCGATCTATGTTTGTGGTTTGGTGATTAACCTCATGGATAGTCTTATGCGCCTCGAGTCTTTGCCCCTGAACGAGATCACGGTGGACCCGGCGAGCCTGCTGGTCGGTTTTGCCGGATTAATCATTGTTCTGCTGGTAACGCTGACCATCGTCATCTTGCGGCAGACCAATTCCCGTGAGCTGGAGGCCCGGGACCAATCCATGCGGGCTCACGCTTTCGAAGCCGAAATGGCGGAAATGAAAGGCCGATTGCAGACGCTCGCCGAAATTACCGTCACGCGCCAATCGGAGGTCTCTAGAGCGCTTCATGAGCGCCTCGACGGCGTCTCCCACAAACTCGGCCACAATTTGCAAGAGTCCACGCAAAAAACAACCGACAGTCTGGCGCAATTGCAAGAACGGCTGGCGATCATCGATACGGCCCAGCGCAATATCACTGAGCTGTCCAGCAAAGTCGTCACGCTGCAGGACATCCTCGCCAACAAGCAGGCGCGCGGCGCCTTCGGGCAGGGACGCATGGAAGCGATCATCAAGGACGGCTTGCCGCGCAACTCCTATACGTTTCAAGCGCAGCTTTCGAACGGCAAGCGGCCCGACTGCCTGGTCCATTTGCCCAACAATCCGGCGGGCATCGTTGTCGACGCCAAGTTTCCGCTCGAAGGGTTCGAGGCGTTCCGCACAGCCCATTCCGAAGCCGAACAGAAGGCCGCTTCGAAATCGGTACGTATCGATGTCGGCAAACATATCAACGCCATTGCAGAGAAATATTTCCTACCCGGAGAGACCCAGGACACGGCTATTTTATTTGTGCCGTCGGAGGCGATTTATGCCGACCTGCACGAATTCTTCCCCGATCTCATTCAAAAAGCCTATCGCAACCGCATTATCATCGCCTCGCCGAATATGTTGATGCTGGCCGTGCAAACCATGCAGGCGATCATGAAGGATGTGCAGATGCGCGAGTCGGCGGGCCTCATCAAGCGCGAAGTGACCAACCTGATGAACGATTTGCACCGGCTCCGCGATCGCACCCTCAACCTGCAGCGTCACTTTGGCCAGGCCAACAAAGATATCGAGCAGATCCTGACCTCATCGGACAAGATCGCCTCGCGCGGCCGCAAAATCGAGACCCTCGACTTCGACAGCGAGGCCGACAAGATCATCGAAAAACGGGAGAAGTCGGCGAAGGAAGAGGCGGCGGCTGCGAAACCCCAACTGGTGGCGGGGGAGTGAGGGCTAAACGGACCTCCGCGTCATCAGGTCTGAGTAGCAAGTGGACCTGCTGATGGCAGCTTATCAATCACCGTTCGCGACCCATGGCGAACTCTGGCGAGGTCGGCCGAGCCGACGGATGCGATCAAGCGCTGGTCACAATCAGGATCAGAATTCCGCCGACGCTGAACACGACTCCCACCAGCTCCATACTCTTTATTTTTTCGCGGAAAAAAATGGCCGAGACGAGCATCGTGAAAACGAGTTCGATCTGTCCGAGCGCTCGCACATAGGCCGCGTTCTGCAGGGTAAAGGCAGAAAACCAGAGGATCGAGGCCAACGCACCCGCAACACCGACAGCCAGGGATGGCCGCCAATGGACCAGTACTGCTTTGATCTGGCCCGGTTCGCGAATGGCGAGATAGATGCCCATGGCTACGCTCTGGATCACAACTGCAACGGCCAGAGCCATGGCCGCCTGCATGAGAAACCCCTCGCCCCCCAATGACAAAGCTGCGCCACGGAAAAACACAACCGAGGCACCCAAAGCCGCACCGCAGGCCAGCCCGATCAGCGTTGGTTTTTCATACAGGCTGGTAACCAAATTTCGAAACGTGAGTTTTGTTTGCGCCACTGACAGCGCCAGCACGCCGACTAAACTGACCGCGATGGCGATAGCCGCACCGAAACTCAGCGGATCGCCCAAAATCAGCAAACCGAGCACCGCTACCTGAACCGTTTCGGTTTTGGAATAGATCGTGCCGGCGGCAAAGTTTCGGAATGAAAACAGCCAAACAAGCAAAAACGTAAAGAGAATTTGCGAGGCGCCGCCCGCGATGCAGTAAATAAAGAATGTCGTGTTGAGCTCTGGGATCTCAAAGCCACCGAAATGCGTCAGGCCCCAAACGTAGAGAAGC
>BFAS01000340.1 GCA_008974985.1 bacterium MnTg02 | reverse complement strand
CGGAGCGAAGAAAAAGTGGCCGGACGAATGGAAAGGAGGTCATATCCGTCCGATTGTCACGATTATTCCGGCGTGGAACAGGATTGCCGTAACAGCGGCATAAGACGAGCCGCCGTTCCATACAGTCTATTGTTCCATTCGTCGAAGTGATGAGCGCCCCAGACGCAATCTGCTTTAACCAGGATGACGTGTCCTTGGCGAAGCGCCGCGCCGCGTCATCATTCTTCCGCTTGAGCGCAAGATAGATATTGTCATAGTCCACAAAGACCGCGGTTAGACACGGCCCGGCTGAAACTCGTTGCATTTTTTTATACCCCGCTTGCCGCAGTCAAAACGACATGGTGATTCTAGAGAATGGATTGGTCACACTGCAAGCGGCAGCACCCCCCTCAACCCTGCGATACACAGTTTTTCCAATAGCAAGGCCGCTTAAATAGGCTTTTTCAACTTGTTGGAGCATTGGCCGCACGACTCTTGCCGGCAAAATCACCTCTTTTGCGGATTTCGGCGGCAAGTGATTCGCTTGTTCGAGAGGCAGGTAAACTTGGCAGCAGCGCTCTCACCTGTCCCGAGCCCTTGACCAGCGGAAAAATCTCAAGAATTGACCGGTGTCCAGCCTTCGGGCGCAAGCTCGAAGCCTAAGAATTCGAAACCGGGCGCAACCGTGCAACCGGTCAACGTCCATGATCCAAGGCTTTCCGCGCTTTGCCAGGCATTTGCGGGAACAATTGCTTGAGGCCGTTCACCACTTTCCAGCCGATTGCCCAATCTGGTCACGGTTTCCTGGTTTGTGCCCGGCTCAGTGAAGGTAAGGCGCAAGGGGGCGCCCGCATACCAATGCCACACTTCGGTTGAATCCACGCGATGCCATCGCGCGACTTGACCCTCGCTGAGGAGGAAATAGATAGCCGTCGAAATCGACCGGTCCGTGCCGCCGGTGCTATCGCGAAACGTCTCTTTATAGAATCCGCCTTCAGGATGGGGTGACAATCCGAGAAGCTTGACGATGGTGTCCGGGCCGGCATCACCCTGCCGTTCGTTCATGCCCGGTCTTTCCTTTGCCGGATTTCACCAAAAATCTCCCAGTCTGGCCGGCCTTCCATGCCGAGTCTCTTTTGGATCTCGGGGCTCGAAGGCCTGAGAAACGGGTTAGTGTCTAGCTCAAGTTGCAATGTCGTTGGCAGTGTCGGCTCATCTTTTTGCCTTAGCGCACGGATTTCGCCGATACGCACTTGCAGGGCAGCGTTGTCAGGCTCAACGGTCATTGCAAATTGCGCATTTGCAAGGGTGTATTCATGACCGCAGTAAATCGTGGTTTCCGGCGGCAAAGCGGCGATTTTGCTTAGTGATGTCCACATTGTCTCTGCCGAGCCTTCAAATAGACGACCACAGCCGAGCGCGAACAGCGTGTCACCAACAAAAGCCACGGCGGCATCTGGCAACCAATAGCTAATATGGCCGGCTGTATGACCCGGCGTCTCAAGGATACGTACTTCGAAATTTCCGAATTGATAAATATCGCCTTCACCAACAGGATCATCGAGGCCAGGTATTTTTCCCGCCTCGCCGGCCGGTCCGGCAATCTTGCAACCGGTATCGGACTTCAACGCTTTATTGCCACCGGTGTGATCGGCATGATAATGCGTGTTCAGAATATGCGTCAGTGTCCAGCCTTTTTCCTGCAAGGCTTGCTGCACGGCGTCCGCATCGGGCGCATCGATAGCCGCTGTTACGTGCGCGGCCGGATCGTGAATGAGCACACCGTAATTATCGCTTAAACACGGGAACTGGTAGATTTCGAGTTCCGCCATACCTAATCTCTCCCTGGACGTTTCCGGCTGAACCGGGCATAGAGCGCTTTCGGAAAAGCATGTCGCCGCGAAGGCGGGGATGGGAACCGGTTTTCCGATAAAAAGCGCGCAATAAGAACAAATTAGAGCGGTTGAGCGATTCATTTAAAAGCGAAACCGCTTTTGACGGTCAGACCCTAACATCGTTATTACGCGAATAAAATCATTGCTAGACCCATACTTTTTTTCGACAAAGCCATGCTTGGTTTCGCCAAAGCCCCTGCTTCATTTCTCCAAAGAATGCGTAAAATGGGTCAAAGAGACTTATTTGCGATGCAAGTCGTCAGATCTAAGTCATTTGAAACGCGGTATAGTTTAAATCCGAAAGCCAACAGCAGCGGATCGAAGGCATGTATCCAGATGTCACTGAGTTGCGCGACTTTTACGGGACCGCAATGGGTACGGTGGTCCGGCGTCTCATCGCCTCGCGGCTTCGTGCGCGTTGGCGCAATGTTCAAGGCCTAAACGTCTTCGGTTTGGGGTATCCGGGACCTTATCTAGGTGCATTTCGCGGAGAAGCCGCACGGATTGGCGCACTTATGCCCGCGAAACAAGGAATAATTGCTTGGCCTGGCGAGGGACCTCGGCAATGCGCGCTTGTCGATGATACGGACCTGCCGCTCCCGGACGCATCCGCGGACCGTATATTGATCGTCCATGGGCTAGAGCATTGCGAAGCTTCGCATCGGCTGTTGCGGGAAGTATGGCGCGTTTTGACTCCAAATGGCCGCGTTCTGCTTATCGTGCCGAACCGGCGTGGCGTCTGGGCCCGGCTCGATAGCACGCCGTTCGGCCATGGCCGGCCCTATAGCCGAGGCCAGCTTGACCGCAATTTGCAAAATGCGATGTTCCGGCCGGTGGACTGGATCCAGGCGCTCTTCATGCCACCTATCAACCGCTCGCTCTTGTTCCGTTCGGCGACGGCCTGGGAAAGGCTGGGAGCCCGGCTGTGGCCGGCATTTTCCGGCCTTATTCTTGTGGAGGCCGTCAAAGAAGTCTACGCCACGACACCGAAGAGTGCTTTACGCTCGGCAACTCAGAGGCTGCGGCCACTTCCCGCGACGCTCTTTGCGGGATCAGGTGACCCCTCCCGCAGCCGGGCCGAACGATCATTTTGAGCGAGCAGGAACACCGCTTGCTCACCAATGAGGTTTTGCATCGCGAGCGGAATGGCAAATCCAAACCTCTGACCGGTCGCATTCAGCGCAACGCTTCGTTCGATCTGCGCATCAAGCTCTTCACACAAGGCAACAAAGTCCTTGATCGTGCAAAAATGAATGTTGGCGGTCTCATGCCAAGCGCGAGGCAAATTCGCCGTCACGGGCATGCGGCCGCGGAATAAAATCTGCGCCCGGATTCGCCAATGGCCGAAGTTAGGAAACGAGACGATGGCATAATGGCCGATGCGCAACAGTTGCGCCAACACATCTTTTGGCCGGCGCACCGCTTGGATCGTCTGACTGAGAATAGCGAAGTCGAACGCATCGTCCGGATAATCGATCAAATCGCTATCGGCATCGCCCTGGATCACCGAGAGGCCCCGGGCAACGCACTGGTTCACGCCATCTTGACTGAGCTCAACGCCGCGACCGTCAATGTTCTTTGTCTCGGTCAGCAATTGCAGAAGGGCGCCGTCACCGCAGCCAATATCGATAACGCGGGAGTTCGGAGCGACGATTTCCGATATGAGCAGATGGTCGACCCGCGTCATGGCTTGGGGAAGCTGCGGTTCGGCGCCATTTTGCGGCACAGATCATCCTCCGGAAAATGCCGCGTCTTGCGGCACGATTTCTAATCCACGGGCTCTTGCGGCTGCGTTGACAAATCCCGAGACCGTCGCAAAGAATTCCGGCTCATCGAGTAGAAATGAATCATGACCGTTATCCGATTCGATTTCGACAAAACTGACATTCGCGGCAACGGCATTCAGAGCATGGACGATCTCACGGCTGTCCCGGGTCGGATAGAGCCAGTCGCTTGTAAAGGAGACAACGCAAAAACGCGTTTTCGTGTTTTTGAAGGCGTTGGCCAGGATACCTCCATGTTCTGCCGACAAGTCGAAATAGTCCATGGCGCGGGTGATATAGAGGTAGCTATTGGCGTCGAAGCGGTCCACAAAACGGTAGCCTTGATGGCGGAGATAGCTTTCGACCTGGAAGTCGGCATCGAAGCCGAAGGCGAGCCGGTCCCGGTCCTGAAGATTGCGCCCGAATTTGCGGTGCAAGGCTTCATCCGACAGATAAGTAATATGAGCCGCCATGCGCGCGACGGCGAGACCTTTGCGCGGGTTCGTGTCTTCCTCTAAATAGCGGCCGCCATGCCAATGCGGATCGGCCATAACCGCCTGGCGGCCAACTTCATGGAAAGCGATATTTTGTGAAGAATGGCGCGCCGCGCTTGCGATTGGAACCGCCGCGAAAAGGCGGTCTCCGTAGGAGGCCGCAAGCTCGAGAACCTGCATGCCGCCCATCGATCCGCCGATCGCGCAAAAGAGATCGGGAATCTCCAACCTGTCCAACAGCCGGATTTGCGCGCGAACCATGTCGGCGACGGTGATAACCGGAAACTTTAATCCATACGGTTTGCTTGTGGCGGGATCGATGGAACAGGGGCCGGTGGAGCCCATGCAGCCACCAATGATATTTGCGCAAATAACGTAGAGTAGATTCGTGTCGATCGGTTTGCCGGGTCCGACCATCGTCTCCCACCAGCCCGGTTTGCCGGTAACTGGGTGGATATTTGCCGCATGCTGATCGCCCGTCAATGCATGGAAAACAAGCACGACATTGGACTTCGCTGAGTTAAGCGTGCCGTAGGTCTGATAAGCGATTTCATAGGGCGTAAGCGTTCCGCCGCCGTCGAGCGGCAGAGGGTCATCCGCCGCGAACTTCACGACCAAGCCGTCCGGCGAACTGGCAGCGAGAGACGCCGCCGGGGCAACACCAGATATGTCTGTTGTCGTGGCCTTATTCATAATGCTCTTTTTTGGTCTCAAAGATCTCGATCGATCACTATTCGCGGAACGCTAACCGGCCTTACTATCGAGATCCTCATTTCGCCCTATGCGGGCATAGCAAGCACGCATTTTGACAATAAAAGTCAATCTTTTCTTTGATTTTGCGTAAAGAGAGACCTATCTATGGCGGCGCCTTGAGCCCATGTTAAGGGCGTGGGCCTAAATACATTTCGGCATGCGTGCGGATGTTCTATCCGTTAAAATCGGAATTCTAAGAGCCGTGCCTGCGAGGCCCGCTCAAACGAAAAATCGGCAATTCCGTAAGTTCAATTTCAAGGAGAGGAGCCATGACGGCGCCGGGTCCGATTGTCCCTCAGCCAGGCATCTTAGAGATCGCGCCTTACGTACCCGGCAAAAGCAAGCTGGATGACGCAGGCCCGATCATCAAGCTGTCCTCGAACGAAACGCCGCTCGGGCCAAGCCCAGCGGCGATAGAGGCCTTTAAGATTGCGAGCGGTCGTCTTGAACGCTATCCCGATGGCTCGGCCTCTGAGTTGCGGGAGGCGATTGGGCAAGCATACGGACTTAATCCAGAACGGATTGTCTGCGGCGCGGGCTCCGACGAGCTTCTATCGCTGCTGGCCGCTGCTTATCTCGGTCCTGGCGATGAAGCGATCTATACGGAGCACGGTTTTCTCGTCTATAAAATCGCGATTCAAACGAACGGTGCAACGCCGGTTGTTGCGCCGGAAAGAGATTGCCAGGCGAATGCCGACATCATTATTGACGCCGTCACGGACCGCACGAAAGCCGTCTTTCTTGCCAATCCAAACAATCCGACCGGCACATATATGTCATTCGACAATGTGCGGCGTTTGCGCCAGGCGATGCCGGGCCATGCACTTCTGATTCTTGACGCGGCCTATGCGGAATATGTCAAACGGAACGATTATGAGGCCGGGATTGAACTGGTTGCGACCACCGACAACACAGTTATGACGCGCACCTTTTCCAAGGTCTTTGGCCTAGCTAGCTTGCGGCTCGGCTGGGCCTATTGCCCGGAGGCCGTCGCAGATGTGCTCAATAGAATTCGTGGACCCTTTAATGTATCCGAACCAGCCATCGCCGCCGGCGTCGCAGCCATCAAAGACAAGTCTCACATGGAACGGGCTGTCGCGCACAATAGTGAGTGGCTTGCTTGGCTGACAACAGAAATCGAGAAATTGGGACTTCGGGTGACGCCGAGCGTTGCGAATTTTCTTCTTGTTCATTTTCCTAAACAAGGCGGGAGGACCGCGGCCGATGCCGACCTATTTTTGTGTGACCGGCGGATCGTCCTGCGACGTCTGGAGGCTTATGGACTTCCCGGCGCATTGCGTCTCACGGTTGGAACGGCTGAAGAAAACAAAGCTGTGCTTGCCGCGTTAGGGGATTTTATGGCGGCCACGGGGGCGGGCGACCAATGAATTCGACGAAATTTGAGAAAATTGCACTTATCGGTCTTGGGCTCATCGGTTCGTCTCTTTGCCACGCAATAAAACGGGCCGGTCTCGCCGGCCAAATTACGGGCTCAGCGCGGTCGGAAGCCACGCGGCAAGCATCATTGCAACTTGGACTTGTCGATGCGGTTTTCGCCGATCCGGCGGAGGCGGTTGCAGACGCCGATTTGGTAATTCTATGCGTGCCGGTTGGAGCCAATGAGCAAATCATGAAGGTGATTTCACCGGCGCTGAAAGCGGGCGCGATCCTGACGGACACCGGTTCGGTCAAATCCGAAGTGGTCCGCCATGTCGAACCCTATGTTCCCGATGGGGTTCATTTCATTCCCGGCCACCCGATCGCGGGGACGGAAGAATCGGGGCCGAAAGCTGGCTTCGCCGAGCTTTTCGATGGGCGCTGGTCCATTCTGACTCCCCTTTATGGGACAGACGAAGCAGCGCTCGAAAAGCTGAAAAGGTTTTGGCAAGCTTGTGGCAGCGACGTTGAGATCATGTCACCCGAGCACCATGATTTGGTCCTCGCGATTACCAGCCACGTCCCGCATTTGATCGCCTACAATATTGTCGGGACGGCCGCTGATATCGAGCAAGTAACCCGCTCGGAAGTGATCAAATTTTCGGCGGCCGGTTTCCGCGATTTCACTCGAATAGCGGCTTCTAACCCGGTGATGTGGCGGGATATCTTTCTCAATAATAAGGAAGCGGTCCTCGAAATGCTGGGGCGATTTTCCGAGGATCTGGCGACATTGCAAAGAGCCATTCGCTGGGACGACGGGGACACATTGCTGGAGCTCTTTACGCGAACTCGGGATATTCGCCGTGGCATTATCGAGGCTGGGCAAGAAACGCCAGAGCCGGATTTCGGCCGCAGCCATGGGACGCTCACTGCAGCGGATCCGGCTAAACCACGCGAAAAGAGTTAAGGGAGAGCCCGTGATGTTTGCAAAAATTACACGCGGCCGGAAAATTGCACCGATTGTTTCGATTGGGGGCAAATCTGGCTGACTTTTGGGTGTTTGGTTACGGTTCGCTCATGTGGCGGCCGGGATTCGATTATGTTTCGGCGGTGCCTGCGCTGCTGCGCGGGGCGCACCGCGCCCTATGCGTTCGTTCCGTCATTCATCGGGGCACGCGGCGACGGCCCGGTTTGGTACTAGGCCTAGATGCTGGCGGCACATGCCACGGAATTGCGTTCCGCGTTCCTCCGGGTCGCGAACGAAAAACGCTTGTCTATCTCAGGGCGCGCGAGCAATCGAATAATGTGTATCGCGAGGTGACGCGCCCTGTGGAATTGCTCGATGGTTCGGGCCGTCAAGTCAGAGCCATTTGCTATTTTGTTAACCGATCGCATCGCCAATATGTCGGACCCCAGCCGCTCCATCGCCAAGCTCACCGGGTGCGCGCAGGTTTTGGCCGTGCTGGTTCCAATCTCGACTATCTGGTCAATACGTTGCGTCATCTCGATGAGGTCGGCATCAAAGACGATCGGCTCCAGCGGCTCGCAGCAGTAATGGGCCATGCCTCGTCCACTAGACGAAAATAATCCCAGCCTCGACCGTCTTATACGATGGGTCATTTCCAATGACCAATGGGCGTTCAATCGCCACGCAGGCTCCCGCGCCATAAGGCGCGGACCACGCGGTCGCCCTTGCCAATCGTCCATGAGTCAACCTCAAGAACCATTGGTCTTACCTATGCCAAAGCAACCGATTCCCGACAGATGCATCAGAGCGTGATTCTGATTGGATTAGAACCACGCTCAAGCTCTTAGTTTAAGAGTGATCTTTTCCGAAAACTAGCGTCCTCCCCCGGATCAAATCCACTGCTGTCCGGTTTAAGTTTCTCCG
>BFAS01000339.1 GCA_008974985.1 bacterium MnTg02 | reverse complement strand
CTAATGCGCAATCGACGATGAGCGGATCTGTCGCGCTTGGCCTCGATGCTTCTTCGGCCGGCACTGATGCCATCGCGGTCGGCACTAATGCTCAAGCAAACGCAACGGGCTCCGCAGCGTTCGGGCAGGGTGCGGTCGCGAACCTGAGCGGGCAGCAGGTTTTCGGCACACAATCGAATACCTACACGACACCTGGTATCACATCCGCCCTGAGCAGAAGTCGCCAAACCGGACCGCTCGACGTTGCAACTTCGGATGCACTCGGCAACATGGGAACAGACGGAGGCGAGATCTTCACAACTTTAAGCGAAAATCAGGCAGGCATCGCGATCGCCATGTCCTTAATGGCTCCCCAACTTAGTGAAAACGAGAAATTCGGCATTGGAATCAACTGGGGCATGTTCCGGCAGTCTCAGGCTCTTTCCTTCTCCGTTGCGGGCGTAATCCGGGAAAACGCCTTTGGCAACGGTGCACGAATTTCGCTTGACGCCGGCCTTGGTTTCAGCTTACGAGAGAAGAGCTTTGGCGGCAGAAACTCCGGCAAGAATTATGGCGGACGAATGGGCGTTCAAATCAGCTGGTAGGGAATATTCGGCGAGCGAGAGATGGCTAATAGGAGTCTGCGTCCGATTCGGGCCTGGGTGATGCCACGTTGGCGTTGAGACCAAAACGGCTCCCATCAGGCTGGCTGTATACATAGGGCGATAGGAGTCCGCTAGCCGTCAGGTGGGCCATCGTCCTCGCAGCCCATGAACCAACGGAGAAGTCGGTTGACTTCGAGCATCTCTGTGGCCGCAATCCCGATTGCTCTGATACTTATCCTCGTCTTCGGAAACCCTGATCCAACTCTTGAGTGACCGCTACTGGCCGAAAGCGGACATTAGAGGCTGATAAAAGCTGATCCTGACGAAAGGTCGCTAACGACCCAAAGCGGACATTCGAGTACCAGTTGTAGACATCACAATTTGATGGTGATATATGGTCTTGGCGATGTCATAACCTGTTAGGTGACACCTAACAAATCGCTTTACTGGCTAAACAAAATGAGAAAAAAAAACATCGCCTTTTTGCTTGGAGTCATCGCAGCGCTCACAGCGTTGGTTTTTTGGCTTGTTACACCATTTGGCTCTCCTAATGTACCGTCAGGGCTGGTGTTTTCCAGTCTTGATTATTCATTCGAGCAAAATGGACCGATAAAGGAAGCGCAAGAGAATCCAGAAGATGCCGCAGCAGCAAGTCCGATTCGTGTCTTTGCTTGCGATTGGCAAGATCCAAGCAAATCGGAAATTTCCGACCGTAGCCATCAAGAATTCTTCGATTCCCAGAATCAAAAGCGTGTTGAAATCGCGGAATCGCTAATGCAATCGAATGACCCCGAACACTTGCTGGCTGCGGCACTGGTCGGTTTTGATAGAAAGTCCAAAGAACATATTGCGGCGATGGAAAAGGCGCTAGCGGCTGACCCGGACAATCCAATTACGCTTTGGAATTTTCTATACGCGTGCTCGCTGAACGCTGAAGAAACTTTGTGCCAGGATGGGGGTATCGAGAAACGCGCCGTGCTGGCAGATGGCGGCAATGGCGCGCTATGGGGAAGAATCGCCGGTTATCGTTTTCGTCGCGGCGATACAGCGAGATTAATTGATGCGTTGATAAAAGCGAATGCCGCGCCGCAGTTTAATCGCTATTTTATCGAACAAGTGGAAATGCTGGAGCGTGGCTATGTGGCGGCATCGGATTATTCATATCAGGAACGAATTATGAACGCTATCAGTATAATGGTCGGAAATACGTCAGACCTTATCGGCGTATATAACGGCTGTAAGGAACAGGCAGCTGAGTCTGCCGAATGGCTGCAACCGTGTATTGAGTACGGCAAGCGGCTGGAGCGTGATGGAAGAACGATTCTTGCCGCCCTGTTAGGAATCGCTATTCAAAAAGAAATGCACGAAATTTCTGGCGATGCAAAGAAAAAGGCGGAGACTGATCATCGGCGTTGGCTGCTCAATGATTCTATGAATTCCGCGATTCGAATGGACGGCCAGGTATTGGTTCTCGATGACGAGCACGTCTTGGCTGATTTCATAGCAGAGTGGTCGGCCCACGGCGAATTGAGGGCACATCAATTTGTTCATGAAGAGGTTGTACGCCTAAGTAAGCAGCCCGGTTATAATCCGTGCAAGAGCATAGAGGAAAACAGCGTCCAAACACCTGAATGATGAGTAAAATGCTTACATCCGCTTTGTCCGCTTTGTCCGCTTTGTCCGCTCTTGGCCGAAAGCGGACATTAGAGACTGAAAACCGTCGATCCTGGCGAAAGGTCGCTTTACGACCCAAAGCGGACCTTGCCGATGCTCAATGGCGTTACTCTGGCAATTGTGTTTTTCGCTGTTCGACGAAATTTCGAAATTCAACAGCAAACGTTTGACTCTGACTCTCCCAGTAATCGGCAAAAAGTGGCATCGACAGCATTTGGTCAAATTCAACGACTACTGCCGCAAGCTGGTTATCGTCATACACACCGAAACTATGCTGATAGTAGGCGTTTTCAATGTGGCGAAAAATTGCAGACGCCATGGAACTTAGTAGGATCTGTTCCTCAAAGCTCAACGATTCCCAATCTTCGTCTGATCGCTCAAGTGCAGCAATTTGGCGTGGCTCGCGCTGCATCTGCAAAAGAGTATAAACGGACTGAGTGAGCGAATTTTTGACTTCAGCTTTCGCAATAGAGTTTGTCTGCTGCATTTCCGCTACAAGAAAAAAGATGCCAATGAGGACGCCGACATTGGCAGAGAGAGTGAGCCACCGATTTAATTGATCTGTCTTCATTATCTGTACTCCCAAAATTTAAGGATTTAGCGTTGAGTTAACTGGGCCGCGTAGACGCTCCGATATGTTATTCGATCGCGTCTTTCCGGTGGACTTTAGCAGTGATGCCTGACGCCCGATGGCTAGTAATGTCCGCTTGTGGCCGTTAGCTGCCTGTCGTGACGGCGACCTCTAGATCAGGTGAACGGCCGCTAAGGGGAA
>BFAS01000338.1 GCA_008974985.1 bacterium MnTg02 | reverse complement strand
AAACAGCTCAAGCGGCTTATCCGTAACGCTCACTCCAATAGGGTCGAGCCCTGCCAGCAGCCCAATGTCCGATCCGATTGCCTTGGAACCGGGCGGTTCCGTTCCGCCCACGACAGTAACGCCTGGCGTAGCGTTGACGACTTGGGTCAAAGCCTGCCCCATACGTCCGGCGGCGCCCATAATAGCGAGTTTCATTTCCGTCACGATTCACAGACTTTTTTGTTGGTCCGGCTGGCGGTATAGCAGCGTGCACCGATCTTGCCTAGCCGAGCTGACCGGCTCGTCCGGCCGCAAGACATTTTAAGCCCAATCACGACGCAGCCGCTTGGCGTTCCGCTTTTTTGCGCTCATGAGGGTCGAGGAGGCGCTTTCTGAGACGAATCGAGCTCGGCGTCACCTCAACAAGCTCATCATCACCGATATAGGCAAGCGCTTTCTCCAAAGTCATCTGCTTGGGTGGCGTCAGCGCTACCGCATCATCCTTGCCGGACGCGCGAATGTTTGTCAGCTTCTTGCCCTTGAGGACATTCACTTCAAGGTCGTTGCCGCGCGAATGTTCGCCAACAATCATCCCCCGGTAAACCTTTGTCTGCGGTCCGATCATAAGGGGTCCGCGGTCTTCGAGATTCCAGAGCGCATAGGCAACCGCCTTGCCGATGCCGTTGGAAATGAGTACCCCCGTGCGCCGGCCCTGGATTTCGCCCTTATACGGCGCCCAACCGTGGAACAGCCGGTTCATCACCGCCGTGCCGCGTGTATCCGTTAAAAGCTCGCCATGGTAGCCCAACAGACCCCGGGTCGGAACGTGAAACACCAAGCGCTGATGGCCGCTGCCGGATGGTTTCATTTCCACGAGATCGGCGCGCCGCTCAGACAATTTCTGCACGACGATTCCCGAATGGTCTTCGTTCACATCAATGATGACCTCTTCGATGGGCTCCAGGCGTTCGCCACTCTCCGGATCCGTGGTCATAACCACGCGCGGCCGGGAGACCGTCATCTCGAAACCTTCCCGGCGCATGATTTCGATTAATATGGCGAGTTGTAACTCGCCCCGGCCCGCCACCTCGAAAGCGTCCTTATCATTTGTCTCCCGAATTGCGAGCGCGACATTTCCCTCCGCTTCCCTGAGCAACCGCTCGCGAATGACACGGCTTTGCACTTTGTCGCCCTCCTGTGCCGCGAGCGGACCATCATTAATCCGGAAAGTCATCGACAATGTCGGCGGATCGATGGGCGCTGAGGGTATCGGCTCTGAAATTTCGGGCGCGCAAAGCGTGTCGGCCACGGTCGCCTTTTCAAGACCCGCAATGGCAATGATATCGCCAGCGACCGCGTGTTCTATGGGCTGGCGCTCGAGGCCGCGAAACGCCAGGATTTTCGAAACGCGACCGGTTTCGATCACATCCCCCTCCCGGGAGAGCGCCTTCAGGGCCATATTTGGTTTGATCGTTCCGGAGCGAATCCGGCCTGTCAGGATGCGTCCGAGATAGGGATCGCTTTCGAGCGTCGTTGCCAGCATACGAAAAGAACCGTCGTCAATCTTCGGCTCCGGGACATGTTTGATAACGAGGTCGAAGAGCGGTGCGACATCTACTTTCGGACCTTCCGCGGAGAGCGCCATCCAGCCATCCTTCGCCGAGCCGTAAAGGATTGGGAAATCAAGCTGGTCTTCATTGGCATCGAGCGCCGCGAAGAGATCGAACACCTCATCGACGACAGCGGCGTGACGTTCATCCGGCTTGTCGATTTTGTTGATTGCGACGATTGGCCGGAGGCCGGCATTCAGGGCTTTGGAGACCACGAATTTGGTTTGTGGCATTGGTCCCTCGGAGGCATCGACAAGAACGATGACGCCGTCCACCATGTTCAAGATCCGCTCGACCTCGCCGCCGAAATCCGCATGACCCGGCGTGTCAACGATGTTGATACGTGTATCGTTCCATTGCACTGATGTGCATTTGGCCAGAATCGTAATGCCGCGCTCACGCTCTAGCTCATTGGAATCCATAGCTCTTTCCGCGACTCGCTGATTGTCACGAAAGGCGCCAGATTGCCGGAGCAAGACATCGATTAGTGTTGTCTTGCCATGATCCACATGGGCAATGATGGCGATGTTGCGGATCTGTGTGGTCATGAATTCATCCAGTTGCAGGGAAATTTTCTAAGTTAATTTCACAAGCTGCTTGCCAATATTCTGACCCTGGAGCATGCCGATGAAGGCGTCCGGGGCATTGTGAATACCGTCGGCGATGGTTTCGCGATAGCGGAGTTTTCCGGAAGCGACAAGCGCCTCGAGTTCGGCCCGAGCCTCATCCCATTTCTCCTTTAAACGGCTGATGACAAAGCCCTGAAGACGCAGGCTTTTGTCGAAGATCAACCGAGAGTTCTTTATACCGTAAGGTTCGCCTTGCTGGTTATATTCCGAAAGGACACCGCAAACGGAAACACGGCCAAACTTGTTCATGTAAGGCAAGATCGTGTCCAGCATTTCGCCGCCGACGCTATCGAAATATACATCAATACCCTTTTCGGCAACGGCTTCGATCTGCGCTCCAAGGTCGGCCCGCTTATAGTCGCATCCGGCGTCGAAACCAAATTCCTCTGTGAGAACCCGGCGCTTCTCCGCACCGCCGGCGATGCCGATCGCGCGGCACCCCATCGCTTTAGCAATTTGACCGGCGGCGCTGCCAACAGATCCGCCCGCTGCGGAAACAAGAACCGTTTCGCCCGGCTTCGGTTCGCCAATGATCTTTAGTCCGATCCAGGCAGTGATGCCGTTCGATCCGCACGCCCCCAAATAGGCGGTTAGGGGGACATTCTCCTTCGGCGTTATCTTGAAATCGAGGTCCGAGCCATCTGAGATCACATAGGTTTGCCAGCCGAGGCGTCCGACGACATTGTCGCCAATTTTGAAGTTTGGATTGTTGGTTTCAACCACTTCTCCAATAATCCTACCAACCATGACTTGTCCTGGCGTTAATGACGATCCGGCATAGGTCCACCCCCCGCCCATAGCCATGCGCATATAGGGATCGAGCGATAAATATCGATTCGCAATCAAAAACTGGTCGGGACCGAGATCGGGAAGTGATTTTTCCACGATTTCAAAGTCTTGCCGCTTGGGGAGACCTTGCGGGACGCGCTGAAAAAGAACTTGTACATTGGTAAGCGTCATCGTTGGTTCCTTGAACTCATAGACGTCCGGTCTCACTCGCGCGCGATCCATTCAGCGTGAGAGGGCTTAAATTTTCGTCACTCTCCAGATGTTTTACTCACCGCGGCGCGCATCTCATGCCGTTGCATGAGGCCGGTTGCGCACTGTTTCAGACTTTAACACCTCTAGCGCCCGGCGATTTTGTCCGGCGGCTTCCGGGAATCAATATTGGCGATGCCGGCTCCGCCAAGTCAAACTCATTGAGGAAGCTTTCACGTAGCGACCGGAACGCTTCCCAAATGGCTTCGCAGGCCTCCAAGCTCTGTTGACGCGTAACTTGACCCCCACTTCGCGGATCGATGGCCTCGAATGCGCGCCGCATATCATGGAGCGGCTCATAAGGATAGAGGCCGATAAGGTTCCGTGTTTCACCGACATTGGAATAAACAATGCGCATATAGTCGATGCTTCGCGACAGCAAACGATAAACCTCGACATAGTCGGCTGCGGACGCATCTTGCTGCTCGCAATAGGCAATCAACCGCGATTTTGTGTCGACAATTTCCCGCCATTCTTCTCTGAGTGATTGCAGAAAACTCGAACGTTTTTGAAAAATTGTGGCCATATAAGCCGCCACGACCGGAAAAACCACCAGTGCCATGTCGTTGATATAGTCATAAACGCCGCGCAGCGCCGCAATGCCAGAAAATTTCGCCACGGCCGCGATCACCAGGATGATCGCCGTCACCAGAAAAACGCTTCTCAACCGGCTATATAAGGTTTTGCGGGTCATTTTTTACTCTTACTCAATGGCGCCAGCCAAAGCCGATCTTGATGAGTCGCCGATCGCCAAAGCGCTCTTTTTTCTTGGTGACGGGCACGCCACCCATATGCATGTAAAAATTGCACGCTTGGTGATTTTCCTCGAGTGCCCAGACGATAAGGCCGTGCATGCCTTTATCTCTTAATGTTTCGCGGGCGGCTTGAAACAATTGCCGGCCAAATCCCAAACCCTGGTACACGGGTTTGAGGTAAAGTTCCAAAATTTCGCCGCCATAGGGAAGGCGCGGAGCGCGGTTGCGGCCCAGATTTGTATAACCGCAAATTCCACTATCGAATTCAAGAAGCAAGATAAGAGCGTCTCGTTGCAAACAATTCTGCCACCATCCAGGCCC
>BFAS01000337.1 GCA_008974985.1 bacterium MnTg02 | reverse complement strand
ATCCGGGCGGAATGCCGTTGGCCCTTGTTGCGCGTGGACAAAGGCGGCCGAGAGGAGGACTTAGAAGATGCTTTCCCAATCGGAAGTGATATGTCCGGAAGGTCTTCTCAAGACCGCTCGCCAAGCGCCTGCGATCCGGACCGCTATTGCCAATGCTGGAACGCCTATTGTCATGGAAAGCGTGCGCGACGCTGTTGTGGCCGGTTTGCTCGAGCCGGTCTTTTTCGGTGAGCCAGCGGGCATTGCAGATTGTGCTGCCAAGCTTGATTGGGATATCTCGGAATTTTTGATTGTGTCCGCCAAGGGCGAAACCGAAGCTGCCACGGCGGCGGCGCTTGCAGCGGGCAGGGGCGAAGTGTCGGCAATTATGAAAGGGCATGTGCACACGGATGTGTTCATGCGGGCTTTGCTTGACCGCGAGGCCGGGCTCAGAACAGGACGCCGGCTCACTCATTTGTTCCATATGACGGTTCGCGATAAGCCGGGGGAGCTGTTCATCACAGATGCCGCGCTAAATGTCGCGCCGGATTTGGAGACCAAGCGGGAAATTATTCAAAATGTCGTGGATATGGCGCACGCAGTTGGGATTGCCGTGCCGAAGATTGCGCTCTTGTCCGCGACCGAAGTGCCGACGGAGACGATACCGTCGAGCATCGAGGCGGCGGAGCTGACGGACTGGGCGAAGGACAACATCTCTGGCGCGCATATTTTCGGACCACTGGCGTTCGATCTTGCGGTCTCCCCCACTTCCGCCGAAATCAAGGGGGTAGTGCATTCGGTGGCCGGCCGGGCCGATGCCCTCATTGTCCCTGAAATTGTGAGCGGCAATGCGCTTTATAAAATGATGGTTCATTTCATGGGCGCCTGCGCCGCGGGAATCGTTTTAGGGGCGAAGGTTCCGATCCTGTTGACCAGCCGCGCCGACCCTCCTGCCGCCCGGCTCGCTTCGGCGGCATTAGCGGCAATCTTTCAAAATCGTGAAAAGCGCGGCAACGTTCGAGACGCAACAAGCGGAGCGATTGCGCTATAGCCGAAGTGATGGCTGGACCCAAGGGTTGGGCGTTGGCGGCGCACCAAAACGAACGCCAGAGCAAGTTTTCCAGAGATTTCTGCGAGAAATGACTGGAATACTCAGGCCTGCGCCGTCATTGACCTGCCTTTCATTGAGCATTCGCGATAAACTCTCTTACAGATAGCGATACAATCTATCCTGGAAACGTCTTTTTGGAGCGAGGTCATGACCGTCCATAAACCGCACGACAATGATCCCTTAGAGACTCGCGAGTGGCTCGATGCGATCGACTCCGTTATCGATAGAGAAGGGGTTGAGCGTGCGCATTTCTTGCTGGAGAATTTAATCGCGCGGGCCCGGGAATCCGGAGCCTATTTGCCCTACCGGGCGACGACCGCTTATCTCAATACGATCCCGTTGAAGCAGGAAGAGCATATTCCTGGCGATCCCGGCCTGGAATGGCGCATCCGCGCGATCAATCGCTGGAATGCGATGGTTATGGTTGTGAAGGCGAACCGGATTACCTCGGAGCTGGGCGGTCATATTGCGAGCTTTGCCTCCTCGGCGACGCTCTATGACACGGGACTAAACCATTTCTGGCGGGCGCGTACGGAGGAGCATGGCGGCGACCTTATCTACTACCAGGGACATGCTGCGCCTGGCATTTATGCCCGCGCCTTTATGGAAGGCCGGTTGAGCGAGGAGCAGCTCCTTAATTTCCGCCAAGAAGTCGATGGCAAGGGACTTTCCTCCTACCCTCATCCGTGGCTGATGCCGGATTTTTGGCAGTTCCCAACTGTATCAATGGGGCTCGGCCCGCTGATGGCCATCTACCAGGCCCGTTTCATGAAATATCTGCACAATCGCGGACTGATAGATATGGCGGACCGCAAGGTTTGGGCCTTCTTGGGCGATGGCGAAATGGATGAGCCAGAGTCCTTGGGCGCGATCGGTCTTGCGTCGCGAGAGAAGCTCGACAATCTCATCTTCGTGGTCAATTGCAATCTCCAGCGGCTTGATGGTCCCGTACGCGGCAATGGCAAGATTATTCAGGAGCTGGAAGGGACGTTTCGCGGCGCTGGCTGGAACGTCATCAAAGTTATTTGGGGCGCCAACTGGGACCCGTTGCTCGCCCGGGACCATACCGGGTTATTGCTCAAGCTCATGGAGGAGACCGTCGACGGCGAGTATCAAGCGTTTAAAGCCAAGGGAGGGGCCTATACCCGTGAATACTTTTTCGGGAAATTTCCAGAGACAAGGGAACTCGTCGCCTCGATGTCGGACGAAGATATATGGCGGCTCAACCGTGGCGGCCATGATCCTCATAAGGTCTATGCGGCCTACGCGGTTGCAGTGAAGCATGCCGGTCAGCCGACGGTGATCCTCGCCAAAACGATTAAGGGCTATGGCATGGGCGAAGCTGGCGAAGGGCAAAATATCACCCATCAACAAAAGAAAATGGGTGAGGAGGCGCTCAAGGCTTTCCGCGACCGTTTCGACATTCCGGTAACTGACGAAGAAATTGGCGACGCGCCGTTTGTGACATTTGAAGAGGATAGCCCGGAAGCCAAATATATGAAGGACCGGCGTGCGGCTCTTGGCGGGCCGATACCGGCACGGCGGCCGGCGGTGAAGCAACACGAAATCCCCGACCTCAAGGCCTTCGATGCGCAGATTAAAGGATCGGGGAACCGCGAAATTTCCACGACGATGGCCTTTGTCCGCATCCTGAATATGCTCTGCCGCGATAAAAAAATCGGCAAATATGTGGTGCCTATCGTTCCTGATGAAAGCCGGACCTTCGGCATGGAGGGCATGTTCCGCCAGCTTGGGATTTATAATCCGGCCGGACAGCTTTACCGGCCCGAGGATGCCGACCAGCTCATGTTCTACAAGGAGGACAAAAAGGGGCAGGTCCTGCAGGAAGGGATTAACGAGCCGGGAGCCATGGCCGATTGGATCGCGGCCGCCACATCTTACGCAACGCACGGCGTGCCCATGATCCCATTTTTTATCTACTACTCGATGTTCGGGTTTCAGCGCGTTGGAGATCTCGCCTGGGCCGCCGGAGATATGCGGGCCCGGGGCTTTTTGCTAGGCGGGACGGCTGGCCGGACCACGCTTGCCGGCGAGGGGTTGCAGCATCAAGACGGTCACAGCCATGTTCTTGCCAGCACCATCCCAAATTGTGTCAGTTATGATCCGACGTTTGCCTATGAGCTGGCGGTTATCGTTCAGGATGGTCTGCGCCGGATGTTCGTCGATCGCGATCCTGTTTTTTATTACATCACAGTGATGAATGAGAACTATCAGCATCCGGAAATGCCTAAAAATGTTGGCGAGGGGATCGTCAAAGGGCTCTACCGGCTGCAAGAGGCCAAGGGCAGCGATAACAAGCCGCGCGTTCAACTCATGGGAAGCGGGACGATATTGCGCGAAGCGATCGCAGCCGCCGAATTGCTGCAAGAAGATTTTGGCGTGGCGGCGGATATTTGGAGCGCCACAAGCTTTAACGAGCTCGCCCGCGAAGGTCACGATATTGTGCGCTGGAACCGTCTCAATCCGGCGAAAAAGGCGAAGAAGAGCTATGTGGAGTCCTGTCTTGATAAGAGCCAAGGTCCGGTGATTGCGGTAACGGATTACATCAGGGCATATGCAGAGCAAATAAGGGCTTTTGTTCCGACGACCTATCACGTTCTGGGAACGGACGGTTTTGGCCGTTCCGATACACGCAAAGCGCTTCGCCGCCACTTCGAAGTGGATCGCTTCCACATTGTCGTGACCGCTCTGAACGCACTTGCCGAGGCCGGTGATTTGAAGGCCACGGATGTTGCAAAGGCCATCAAAAAATATGAGATCGACAACTCAAAAATACCGCCGCGTCAGGCGTGATTGCAGAGGCATGCGTGAAACGAGACCGAGCGAGGGAGACGGCGCGCGATGAGCCAGACCATCGACGTTAAAGTGCCGGATATTGGCGATTTTTCGGAAGTTGAAATCATTGAGGTGCTGGTTGCGCCAGGCGATCTAGTTCATGAGGACGATCCTCTCATTTCACTTGAGAGCGACAAGGCCTCGATGGAAGTTCCCGCGACGCAAACAGGCACGATCAAGGAAATCAAGGTTGCCGTGGGCGACCGCGTATCGGAGGGCTCGCTCATTCTCGTGCTTGAGGCCGCCGATGCCCAACCCCCCGTTGCGCCACCATCACCTGAAGGCGTTCAAGAGGCGGATGCTGAGCCGCCTCAACCCAAACCGGATCAGGATCTTGATGCGCCGCGTGCGGGTCCGGCGGCCGCGGGACCGGCAGCCGATATGCCGCGGGCAAATGGCGCGGGCGCCCTTGCGCGTGTGAACGAAAGTGGATTTGCGAAAGCCCATGCAGGTCCATCAGTGCGGGCCTTCGCAAGGGATCTTGGTGCTGATCTCACCAAGATCCGGGGGACCGGTCCGAAAGGACGTATTCTCAGGGAGGATGTTTTAGGGTTCGTCAAAGGCGTGCTCTCCAAAGTTTCGGAACTGCCGGAGGGAACCGGCATCCCGCCTATTCCAGAGGTCGACTTTTCGCAGTTTGGTGAAATTGAGGAAGTGGACCTGCCGCGTATCAAGAAATTATCTGGTCCGTTTTTGCATCGTGCTTGGCTGAATATTCCGCACGTCACTCATAATGATGAGGCCGATATAACGGCACTCGATCCCTTCCGGAAAGAACTCGACACGAAAGCCAAAGCCGAAGGGTACCGCGTCACGCTTCTTGCCTTCATCATGAAGGCGGTGACGGCCGCGCTGATCGAGTTTCCTGATTTGAACGCCTCGCTTTCGGGAGACGGGACAAAGCTCATACTCAAGAAGTATTTTCATATTGGCATCGCGGTCGATACGCCGGGCGGGCTCGTTGTGCCGGTCGTTCGCAATGTTGATCAGAAGGGCATCGTTGCGCTGTCGAAAGAGCTTGGAGAGGTTTCCGCGCGTGCGCGCGACGGCAAGCTGGGGCTCAAAGAAATGCAGGGTGGATGTTTTTCGATCTCAAGCCTTGGCGGACTCGGCGGGACAGGTTTCACACCGATCATAAATGCGCCCGAAGTTGCGATCCTCGGCGTTAGCCGGGCGAAAATAAAACCACAATGGAGCGGAGAGGCTTTTGAGCCCAAGCTGATGTTGCCGCTCTCATTGTCATACGATCATCGGGTGGTCGACGGCGCCGCGGCGGCCCGGTTCACAACCCATCTTTGCGGACTGCTGGCAGATGCACGGCGGATCTTGCTTTAGAGTGCTTCCGGAAAAGCATGTCCCCGCGAGGGCGGGGATGGAAACCGGTTTTCCGATAAAGTTGCACGTAAATCAAAGACCCTAGCGCCGAGGAGACGCTGCATGGCCAAGAAGATCGAGGTTAAAGTCCCCGACATCGGTGATTTTTCGGACGTTCCTGTTGTTGAGATTCATGTCTCTCCTGGAGATCGGGTTGACGCGGAAGATCCATTGATTTCGTTGGAAAGCGATAAGGCGACGATGGATATTCCCGCGCCCGCAAGCGGAACCGTATCGGAGATTAAAGTCGCCGTCGGCGATTCAGTGTCGGAAGGAATATTGATCCTAACGATGGAGGAGGAGCAAGGCGCCAAGGACGCTGTCGGTCAGGAAGCAGTTGCTGCTCCGGCGTCAACAGTCGCGCCGGCTGCTAAAGCCGCCCAGCCAATGGAGGCAGACCTCCATGCCCAGCTTGTTGTTCTTGGTTCCGGTCCTGGCGGCTATACCGCTGCGTTCCGGGCGGCGGATCTCGGACTTGATACTGTTTTGGTGGAACGTTGGCCCGCGCTTGGCGGCGTATGCCTGAATGTCGGGTGCATTCCCTCCAAGGCGCTCCTGCACGCCGCCAAGGTGATTTCCGAGGCGGAGGAAATGACCGGGAACGGAATTGTTTTTAAAAGCCCGGATGTCGATCTCGAAAAGCTGCGCGGCTGGAAGGACGGCATTGTCGGGCGCTTGACCGGCGGGCTCTCGGGTCTCGCCAAACAACGCAAAGTTAAAGTGGTTCGAGGGGTTGGAACATTCGCCAATCCTCACCTTCTCAAAGTTGAGACGGATGACGGCGAAAAGACGATTTCGTTTGACCAGGCGGTCATTGCCGCAGGCTCGGAGCCGATGACGCTACCCTTTATTCCGCACGATGACCCTCGTGTTATTGACTCCACCGGAGCGTTGGAACTGGAGCATCTGCCGGAACGCATTCTGATCATTGGCGGTGGAATCATAGGACTTGAGATGGCCTGCGTTTACGATGCGCTTGGGTCGCACGTGACCGTGGTCGAGCTCATGGATCAGCTCATCCCCGGCGCTGATAAGGATATTGTGCGGCCTTTGCATCGGCGCATCGCGAAGCGCTATGAGAAGATCTTACTCAAGAGCAAAGTAACCGGGGTGGAGGCCGCTAAAGACGGTCTCAAAGTCTCATTTGAGACGCCCGACGGCGCGCAGACCGATCAATTTGGCATGGTTCTCGTTGCTGTTGGACGGCGCCCTAATGGCAATTTGATTTCCGCCGAAAATGCGGGCGTTGCCGTTGACGAGCGTGGCTTTATATCCGTCGACAAGCAGCTTCGTACAAATGTGCCTCATATCTTCGCGATCGGGGATATTGTTGGTCAACCGATGCTTGCGCATAAAGCAACCCATGAAGGAAAAATTGCAGCGGAAGTTGCCTCCGGCATGAAGAAATCTTTCGATGCAAAAGTTATCCCTTCCGTCGCCTATACGGATCCGGAAGTCGCTTGGGTTGGACTAACGGAAGGTGAAGCAAAGGCGCAAAATATCAAATATGGGAAGGGCGTCTTCCCCTGGGCGGCAAGTGGACGCTCGCTCAGCCTTGGCCGCGAAGATGGTCTCACAAAATTGATCTTCGATGAAGCCAATGAGCGGGTGCTCGGCTGTGGAATTGTCGGGCCGAATGCCGGCGATCTCATCGCGGAAGTGGCATTGGCAATCGAAATGGGATGCGATGCCGCCGATATTAGCCTGACGATCCACCCGCATCCGACGCTGTCGGAAACAATTGCATTCTCAGCCGAAGCGTTCGAAGGAACGATCACCGATCTATATATGCCGAAGCGGCATTAGGCTGGATCGGCTCCGGCCCAACATATTGCCGCTACAAACTCACCGATTGGAAGGACGCTACTTTTTCTGTAGGAACTGAAGGTAGGCGACGATGTTTTCGCGAAGCTCAATCTTCTTGAACTTGTTCCTCATGCGAGATTTGACGCGCGCCTTTTTAAGGTTGGCGGCGAGAAATTTTGAAGGGTTTTCAAGATAGGCGACCAGCTGCTCAGGATCCCATTTGAGACCTTTCTGCCCGGCTTCGACATAATCCGGAGAGAATTTATAGCCCGGTGCGGTCCCTGTTTGCCGTCCGACGATGTTAAACAGGGACGGTCCGATCTTGTTTTTTCCTTCTTTCAACGAGTGACAAGCATCGCATTTCTTCTTGAAGTCCTTCTCGCCTTGCGTCGGATCGCCTTCGGCCAATGCCGCACTGGCTGACAACGCAATACCGCTTGCGGTCAGTGCCGCAATAATTGTCTTTGAAATCCTCATTGCTCGGTCAGTCCTTCTTCCACATCCTGAATACAATCCACGACTTCCAGATTGTGCCTATGATCGTGCATGTCACATGTATGCGTGATGAACAAGACATTCTTTGGCGCAAAAACATGCTCGGATGTTGTGTTGGCTACGTCAAGATATCAGGCTCGCGGGGGTGAATGTGTCCTCTGTGATGTTTGCGCCTGCTTTTGATCGGGATCTTCGTCGTCATTGAGAATACGAAGCGCGGCGCCATCTAGATCTTCAAATTGTCCACTGCGTAGGGCCCAAATAAATCCTGCAAGACCAAGCCCACCCAGAAATAGGGCAGCCGGAATGAGGAGCAATAGATTTGTCATTGGCCTGCCCCGGTCACTGGTAGCGAAGGCGCGTCCGGGAATTGAAGCGCATGTTGGCGAGCTTTCGCAGCTTGGCGCTTAAGTTTGAAATTTCCGTGGTGCAGCCTCAGAGCATTGAGAACCACAAGCAGAGAGGATGATGACATGGCAATAGCCGCAATCAATGGGGTCACCAGACCGGAGACAGCGACCGGCACGGCGATGGCGTTATAAAGGAGCGCTAACACGAAATTCTGTTTGATGATTGCCTGCGTTTTACGCGATATATCGAGCGCTAGAGATATTGGCTGTAGCCGGGGCCCAAGAAACACCAAATCGGCGGCCAATCGCCCAACATCGGACGCAGAGCCTGGGGCCATAGAGACATGCGCGGCAGCAAGCGCCGGACCATCATTTATGCCGTCTCCGACCATTAAGACGCGACGGCCCTGGGAGCTGAGTTTGTTCAAATAGGCGACCTTTTGTTGCGGCGTGCAACGGGCTTGGGTGTTGGAAATATTGAGGGTTGGGCCAGAGCCTTGCCGTTGGGCGGCAATAGGATTGGTTCGCCCAAAGTTAATGTCCCCGTTTTATCGAACACGATCGTGTCCACAGTCGCGAGCCTTTCCAGTGCTGCGCCATCCTTGACGAATATTCCATTGCCGAAGAGCCGGCCGCTCGCAATGACTTGGGCAACGGGGACGGCCAGTCCGAGGGCGCACGGGCAGGTGATAATAAGGACGGCGACGGCGGTGAAAAGCGCTAAGCGCCAATCGCCTGAGGCCCAAAGCCAGCCGATAAATGTCAGGCCGGCGATAATATGGACAGCAGGCGCATAAATTCGCGCGGCGCGGTCGGCAAGAACGACGTACCGTGCCTTGCTTTGCTCGGACGCTTCCATCATGCGGGCGATATCAGCAAGAAATGAATTTTCACCCGCTGCGGTGACTTGAATTTCAAGGGGACCGGTGAGGTTCCGGGCTCCAGCGTAAACCTCATTGCCGGATTTGATGGTCTGCGGCGCGGATTCGCCGGTTACCACGGAAAAGTCGACGTCGCTCACCCCCGACACGATTTGGCCGTCGACGGGTATGCTTTCGCCCGCCGCCACGGCGACTATCATCCCGGGCTCAATGTCCTGGATTGGCAAATAAGTTATGCTCCCGCCGGCACGAATGATCGTTGCGCCGCGGGCCGATAGGGTCAGAAGCTGGGCAACGGCCGAGCGGGCTTTGGCGCGCATCAAATGATTGAGATAGCGGCCAATCAAAAGGAAAAACAGCAACATCACCGATGCGTCGAAATAGGCATGCGCCCCATGTTGAATCGTCTCATAAAGACTTGCCGCGGCGGCCAGAAGAACGGCCAAGGAAATCGGCACGTCCATGTTGAGCCGGCCGCCCTTGAGCGCGCCATACGCTGAACGGAAAAATGGACGCCCGGAATAAACCACCGTCGGCAGGGCTATAAGAGCTGAAATCCAGTGAAACAGGTCACGGGTCGCTTGCTCGGCGCCGGACCAGATGGCGACCGAGAGCAGCATGATATTACTCGCGGCAAATCCGGCAACGGCAAGAGCTTGCAACAGCGCCCGGCCTTCAGAATCGCCATTCGCGGCTTCGAGACTTTCATAATCGAGCGGCCGAACGTCATAGCCCGCCTCCAGAACCGGATCGAGAATTTCGCCTATATCTCCTTGGGCCTTCTGCCAGTCAAGAGAAAGACGCTGGGTAGAAAAATTTAACCGGGCGTGTGTGATTGCGGGATGGCGGCGCACCAGGGATTCGACGCGGCGTATGCACCCGGCGCAACTTAATCCAAGGACCATCACATCGATGTGGCAACTGCCTGGATTGTTTTCGCGCACCCAAGCGCTAAATCCCGTGGCAGGTCCGGGCCTCTTGTCCGCACCGATCGGCGGCGTGGTTTGAAAGGCTGCGCTGTCTGCGTTCGCCGAGCCGGACATGGGTTAGGAGTCCTTCTCAACCAAGATGCGATGAATTTTCTTGAACTTTTGCCCGAACCGGTTGTGTGCGGAAATGGTGACCAGCCAAACCCCGGGGTTGAGCTTTGCCGGTGCCGTATAGAGCCCGATGTCCTTCTCGGTCAACTCGACCGTTTGATCTTCGTGCTCGTGGGTTGGCCGGGCGATCTCTACGCGCAATCTCATGCCGGTGACGGCCTTTCCCAATTTATCGTCAAGATCGACGGTCAACCGTCCGGCGCGATAGAACACGGTGCTCCGCCAGCCCAAAAGTTTCTGCTTGTGCGCCTCCGATAGGGTGCTATTGAACTGTTGGCTTGCGACATAACTGTTTTTCACGACTAAGCCGGTCCAGCTCTGGGTGGCGAGAACAGCCAGGACAATGTTCGCTGTGATCGTCGTGCCGAAAAATCCGAGCAAAATGAAAAACATATGACGGCCTGTGAAACGCCAACTGCCCTCTCCGGTCTCTGCGATGTTGCGATCCGTCATGTGTTCATCTCCCGTCGGGGGCATGGAACGCCGTTTCGTGGCGGACCTGCTCCGGCCCATTCCGGTCCTTGACTAGGAACGAAAATGCTGTCCGCGCGTCTCGGATGTCGCCCTTCGGCTGTGTTACATAAACTTTGATTTGGCGCTGCTTATCGGGATCTACGTCGATATAAAGTTGCCCTGTGGGAGAGGCGGATAATCCGGCCTGGGCAATGATCGCACCTGGCAGCCCGTCGATGCGAACCGTGAACAGTCGCGGCCGCGCCTCCATATTCAGAATTTTGATTGTATAGCCATTTCGGATAGAGCCATCGCTGAGGCGCACAAACACAGGATTTCGGTCATGCAATACGCTTAGATCCAGCCGGTCCCGCGTCAAGAGGGTCGCAAAAATCGCTAATCCGATCAGCGACCAAAGGCCGAAATAGATGAAAGTCCGTGGCCGGATGAAGGACGAGAAAGTCGTCTTGCTCGTTTGTCCCGCAGCTGAGTGGTTATAGTCGGTGAGGGTGGCATAGGAAATGAGCCCACGCGGTCTGCCGACCTTCTCCATAACATTGTCGCAGGCATCGATGCAAAGCGCGCAAGTGATGCATTCGAGCTGTTGACCATCGCGGATATCGATGCCCATTGGACAAACGGCGACACATTGATTGCAATCGACGCAATCGCCGATCGGCGCTTCCAATTGACTTTGTTTTTTTTGATGCCGCGAACGTGGTTCCCCGCGATAGTCATTGTAGGTCACGACGAGGGAATCTTCGTCGAGCATAGCCGCCTGAATGCGCGGCCAGGGGCACATATAGGTACAGACTTGTTCGCGCATGAAGCCGGCGAAGACATAGGTGGTCGCGGTTAGGATCGCGACAGTTGAGTAGGCAACAAAAGGGGCCTGAAACGATAAGAAATTTTGGGCAAGCGTCGGAGCATCCGCGAAATAGAATATCCAAGCGCCGCCTGTCGCCAAGGCGATAATGAGCCAGATGATATGTTTTGCGAGGCGCTTACGGACCTTGGCAGAGCTCCAAGGTGCTTTATCGAGCTTGATGCGGGCGTTCCGGTCTCCTTCGATCCAGCGCTCCACGACGAGAAAGAGGTCGACCCACACGGTCTGGGGGCAGGTATAGCCACACCAAGCCCGCCCGACAGTCGACGTCACAAGAAAGAGCCCTATGCCGGCCATGATCAACAGGCCGGCGATATAAATAAATTCATGAGGCCAAATCTCAATGGAGAAGAAGTAGAAGCGGCGGTTCGCGAGGTCGACGAGAACTGCTTGGTCCGGCGCGTAAGGGCCTCTGTCCCATCTGAGCCACGGCGTTACATAGTAGATGGCGAGCGTGACCGCCATGATATGCCATTTTAGCGAACGGAACGTACCTGCCGTCCGTTTTGGGAAAATCTTGACGCGCGCCTTATATAGGCTGCGCTTTTCCTTGCTGTTGACCGCCTCTGCATCGATACGGTCTACGGCATCGCTTATGGGACCAACCGTCATTTTGTTCTCGAAATCTTATTCACCGCCGCCAAGAGAATGGACGTAGACGGCGAGCTGCTTAATGGTCAGGGGATCGAGCCGCTGTCCCCATGCAGGCATGACACCTTTGCGCGATTTGGAAA
This sequence comes from bacterium MnTg02, assembly GCA_008974985.1. Lineage (GTDB taxonomy): Bacteria > Pseudomonadota > Alphaproteobacteria > Rhizobiales > BFAS01 > MnTg02. The sequence goes on along the minus strand of BFAS01000337.1, from coordinate 14,660 downwards.
TCGTTTCGACAATTGTTTTCTTATCACTGCCGTAAAGCCAGATCGCGTCCCGCAGGGACGGTGCGCCTAGTTCCCGGTTTCCAGCCCCGGTTTCGCCATGGCAGGGCGCACAATTTTCGGCATAAAGTGTTTTTCCGTTCCTTGCCGCGATGCCGTCTGTGCTTTTGCTGGAGAGCGAGAGCACATATTCGGCGGTGTCATTGATTTGTGGGCTTGTTAGGATTTCATCGCTGCCGAAGGCCGGCATCTCCGATATGCGCGTATCCTCATCCTCGTCAAAACGGATGCCATGGGCGATTGTTATTGCAATTTGTTCAAGATTGCCGCCCCAAAGCCATTCATCATCATTTAGGTTTGGATAGCCCGTAGAGCCTACCGCGCCTGAGCCGTGGCATTGCACGCAATTGACCGCATAAGCGGAGCGGCCGCCGGCCACTGCAAATTGGAACAGATCCTTATCCTTGCGGATCTCCGCCAGAGAAAGCTTCGCAATTTTATCGCGGTATTTCTGCTGGGCCGCTTTCGCCTTTGTCAGCTCGACAGCGACTTCGGCGCGGCTCGAATATCCCAGCACGCCATTGGTGACGCTGTTGATCAGCGGCACGGCGGGATAGGCAATACAATAGCCGACGGCCCATATTATCGTCACGTAAAAAGTCCTGATCCACCAGCGCGGCAGGGGCGTATTTAGCTCCTTGATACCATCCCAGACATGCCCCGTGGTTTCTGTTCCGCTTACCGGATCTCGCTCAGTGCTCGTCATGCTTGGTCGTCCTTTTTCAGCGGAATTTCCGCATATCGCTCGTAGCGGTCTTTGGCGCCTGGGCGAAAAACAAATAGAACGGCAAGGACGAAAATCACGACGAGGTAGACAAGGCCCCAGCTGTCAGCGAAATGGCGGAATTGTTCATAGTCCATAAAAGAGACCTCATCTCAAATTGTCTTCAGCCTTATAGGCACTGAAATCGACCAGAGTACGGAGCATCTGGAGATAGGCGAGGAGGGCGTCCATCTCGGTGATTTTCTTAGGATTGCCATCAAAATCGCGGATCTGAGTCTTCGGATAGCGTTTCTGAAGCGCCTCCCCGCCGTCAGCGTCAGGATTGGCTTGGGCTTTTAGATCAGAGACGGCATTTTTAATCATGTCCGCCGTATAGGGCACGCCGACGGTTTTATTCGCTTTCAAATGCAGCGCAATATCGTCTTCGCGGATTTCGGTCCGGGCAAGAAACGGATAGCCGGGCATAATCGATTCTGGAACGAGACTGCGCGGAGCGATCATATGCTGAACGTGCCACTCGTCGGAATAGCGCCCGCCAACACGTGCCAGATCCGGTCCGGTTCGCTTCGACCCCCATTTGAACGGATGGTCATACATACTTTCAGCCGCCAGGCTGTAATGGCCATAACGCTCGACCTCATCGCGGAACGGCCGGATCATCTGGCTGTGACATGTATAGCAGCCTTCGCGGATATATATGTTGCGCCCCACCAATTCGAGCGGCGTATACGGGCGCATGCCTTCGACCTTCTCGATCGTATTTTCGAGATAAAACAACGGTGCTATCTCGATGATGCCGCCGATCGAGACAACGACCAGGCTCAACACGAGCATCAGCGTCGCGTTTGTTTCGATCACCTTATGGTTGATCATTTTATTCGCCTCCCCACGCTAGACCGTTGCCGGCATTGCGGCGCCCATCGGCCGCTCCGACCGCTTGTCGCCGCGCGCCGAGCGCCAAAGGTTGTAAGTCATGATCAGCGCGCCTAACAGAAAGAGGACACCGCCCAAGGCCCGGATAACATTCATCGGATGCGTGGCGGCGACAGCCTCCGCGAAGCTATATTCCAGGAAGCCGAGGGAGTCGTAGGCCCGCCACATGAGCCCTTGCGTGATGCCGCTCACCCACATGGACGCCGTATAGAGAACGATACCGAGGGTGGCCAGCCAGAAGTGCCAATTGATGAGGCGGAGACTGTAAAGGCCGTCCTGCTTCCACAGTCTCGGCACAAGAAAATATAATGCGCTGAAAGTTATCATTCCAACCCAACCGAGCGTACCGGAGTGTACGTGGCCGATCGTCCAGTCGGTATAGTGGCTCAAGGAATTGACGGCCTTGATGGACATCACCGGACCCTCGAACGTGCTCATGCCGTAGAAGGCGAGGGAGAGCACCATCATGCGGATGATGGGATCGGTGCGCAGCTTGTCCCAAGCGCCGGAAAGAGTCATCAGGCCGTTGATCATGCCGCCCCAGCTTGGCATCCACAGCATGATGGAAAACACCATGCCGAGCGTTTGTGCCCAATCGGGCAGGGCTGTGTAATGCAGATGGTGCGGTCCGGCCCAAATGTAGAGAAAGATCAGCGACCAGAAATGGACGATCGACAGGCGGTAGGAATAGACGGGCCGGTTCGCCTGCTTTGGCACAAAATAATACATTATGCCGAGAAAGCCCGCGGTGAGGAAAAAGCCAACCGCGTTATGTCCATACCACCATTGTGTCAGCGCATCCTGGACGCCCGAGAAGAGCGAATAACTCTTCGACCCTAGGAACGAAACCGGCATCGATAGATTGTTCACGATATGCAGCATCGCGACGGTGACGATAAATGATAGGTAGAACCAATTGGCCACATAGATATGCGGCTCTTTTCGATTGAAGAGCGTGCCGAGGAAGACCGCGAGGTAGGCGACCCAAACCACTGTCAGCCACAGATCGACGTACCATTCCGGTTCAGCATATTCTCTCGATTGCGTGACGCCCAAAAGATAACCGGTTGCCGCCAAGACGATGAAAATCTGGTAGCCCCAGAAAACGAACCAGGCGGTATTGCCAAGGGCCAGGCGGGCACCCGTGGTGCGCTGAACGACGTAGAAACTCGTGCAGATGAGGGCGTTGCCGCCGAAGGCGAAGATAACCGCCGATGTATGAAGTGGCCGCAGACGTCCAAAATTAGTATATGGCAGGTCGAAGTTCAGCTCCGGAAAAGAGAGCTGAAACGCGATAACAACACCAACCAAGAAGCCCGTAAGTCCCCAAAAAACCGTCGCCACAACACCAGCGCGAACGACGCCGTCCAGATATTTTTCCTTGGGGCGATCATCCGCTTCGGGGCCAAATTTCAGCGCGCGCGCGGTGGCGAAAATCGCGATGATACAAATCAGAACGACAAGCCAGGCATGGATGGCAAAGAGCTCGTCATGCGCCTTCGCTGCAGCGAACAGTGCCGCCAATCCAGCTAGGCCGTAAAGGATCATTGGAGCAGCTGCCGCCATGAGCCTGAACCCCCCATTGTTGATTTCCAAGGAGAAGTTAATTTCCAAGGAGAAACAATTTCAAACACACAGCCTGCCGCCGTCGCCTTCGCAAGCAACAGCAAGCCCCAACTGCAGCCCAGATCATCTGCCAAATGCTCATGAGCGTCCTTGATATGTGTCAATGCACTGTTTTCCGCGATCGCCTATGACATTCGGCAGTCTTTGGGGAAAACGGGTTGCTTGCTCATGGATTGATGGCCTAAGGGAAATACGAAATGAAAGCGGTTATTCGTCGGAATTCGGTAAGATCTTTGCAAGCCGAGGCTGCGAGAGCCGATTTTATTCGAAACCCAATTGATGTCCTCGCAAGTGATCATCGGTGCCGATTGCGGAGTTGCGATTTTCTGGAACAAATTGCCGATAGCCTACCCGACACAGTCAATAGCGCCTTCTGCAAGAAAACGATATCTAGGCTTCGTTACGATCTGCCAATCCATCATCTCGATGAAAATCAGGCACTTTTTCCTTTGCTAAGGCGGCGGTCAAAGCTGGGGGACAATATTGACGGGGTTCTCGATCAGCTTGAGGCGGAACATTCGGCGGACGAAAGTTATGCCGCCGAATTGACCGAGTGTTTAACGCTTTTGGCGCGCGGAGAGCCGCCGGGCGATCCGAATATGATTGGCTATATGCTGCGAGGTTTTTTCGAAAGCCACCGGCGTCACCTCATCTGGGAATGTGAATTGGTTTTGCCCTTGGCTCGCAAGAGGCTTCGAGCGGCGGATCTCGAAGAATTGGGTCAGAAGATGATCAGCCATCGCGACGCGCAGCAGGTTATTTGGCTGACGCCATTTAATGTGGATGACAAAAAATGTCAGGACAATTGCAGAAGCCGTGCGAATCGCAGTGACGCTGACCACGAAATGTCTTCGGACTTGGAAAACGTCGTAAAGTTTCCATTATAGTAGCGGAAGACAGGCTGCACTCAGGCCAAATGGTGAAGTGCGAGACAGATAGGATCTCTCAGCGCTAAAATGCTTTCGAATTTCTTTCTCACGCTTTCTCTTCCTATAAACATTGTTCTTTTCGGAACGATGGCGTTCGGCCTTTGGATTGCAGGGGCCGTGCTGACTGCCGCCGCGGATAAAATTTCCGATGAGTTGCGGCTCGGCAAAGCATTGGTGGGGCTCATCTTCCTGGCTGCGGTCACCGAATTGCCGGAAGTGGCCACAACGTTTACAGCAGCGTTGCAGGACAACGCGTCTCTTGTTCTCAACAATATGTTCGGAGGTATCGTCTTGCAAACGGCGATATTGGCGATAGCGGATGTTGTTGCCCGTGGAGCACCGCTGACATTCTATCCGCGTAAACCAACACCTCTTTTGGAAGGAAGCTTGCTTGCCGTTCTCCTGAGCCTGTTAATCGCTATTGTTTTCGTTGGCGAGAAATTGCTTTTGTTTCAGGTCGGGATAGGGAGCGTTGTTCTGGCGCTGCTCTATATCGGCACGATCGCAATGTTGCGGCGGTTCGATTCCCGCTCTCCCTGGGTGCCCGTCGAAATCCCTGACGAATTAATTTCCGCGCCCATACCGAAACCATGGTTTGTTTCGGAAACAGATGGCGTGACCACACTTATGTGGCGGTTCGCGGCGGCGGCAGCCGTTATTTTGGTTCTCGGCGTATTGATCGTTTATTCCGCTCAGACGATTGCCACACAAAGCGGACTGGGCGGCAGCTTCATCGGCGTCACGTTTCTAGCCGCGGCGACCTCATTGCCCGAGCTCAGCACAACCATAATGGCGGTTCGGCTTCGCGCTTATACGATGGCGATTTCGAATATATTCGGAAGCAATCTCATCATGCTGGCGCTTCTGCTTCCGGCGGACAGCCTGTACCGTCCGGGGGCATTGCTTGCAAATGTCGATAAATCAGCCCAGTTCGCCCTCATTTGCGGCGTGATTGTCACGCTGATTTATGTCATCGGACATATTATCAGAAGCCGGCGGCAAATCTTTGGAATGGGGCTTGATTCGTTCTCTGTGCTGATTGTCTATGGACTTTCGCTAATCGTTTTTTATCAGCTGAGATAGCTCTTTGTTCTTAAGCATTTTCCGGGCGGAAAACCGCATACACTTTTGCTGAAAATGCTCTAGATTTCGGAGACGGTTACGATGCGAAATGTCCGCAAAACATCGTCATGTTCGTTGATCGAAACATATTCGCCGGGCTGAAAGGCATGGGCGCCGAAGCGATACCCTGTCTCATCATCATCCACGTCACCGTGAATATCATAGTGAAAGGCCCAAGCTCCGCCTGGTTTTCGCACGAGATGTCCAACCTCGTCTTTTGTGCCTGTCCAAAATCGCTTTACCCGGCAATTGTCTCGCCGCGTGCGCCACGACTCGGCGTCGATATGTCCGCTTTCGTCGATGGGCGCCGTAAATTCATAACCGCAGTCCTGCCGGCCTTGCGGAAAATCATGATCCCGCGCAAGCTCAAGGCGGATCTTTTTCATTGGCATCTGGTCTGGCATGCCGCTCTCCGTTTTTTAAATCCGAATTACGAGAGTGCTCATGGCAATCTCGCATCCAAAACCCGGCCTGCGCCAATTGACGCGGGAAGCGGGCCGGGAGTGCACTAAAGCAATTCGCTGGGGTCCTCGCCGGAAAGGTCGGAGAGGGCTTCCATGTCCAATACCGAAATCGTTGTGTTTTCATCGATTCTGATGATTTTTCCGGACTTCAGTTTTGTCATCTGACGGCTCACAGTTTCGATGGTGAGGCCGAGATAGTCCGCCATATCGGCACGCGTCAGCGGAAGCTTGAAGACCGGCAAATCCGGTCTGTCGATATGCGGGCAACCCACAAGGTCGGTCCGGCGGGCGATTTGCAGCAAAAAGCTTCCAACCTTTTCGACTGCACTCTTTCGCCCCAAAAGAACCATCCAATCACGAGCGGAATCAAGCTCATCCAGCGTGCGCTCGAATAATCTGTGCTCTAGGTCCGGGACGTCATCCAACAGCCGCTCGAAACTGGAATGCGGGAAGCAGCAGATGGTTGTGTCGGTTGCAGCTTCCGCATTATAGGGGCTCAACTCACTATAAGTGCGCCCAATAAAATCCGGCGGGAAAAGAAGACCGACAATCTGTTGGCGTCCATCGTCAAGTGTTTTCGTAAGTTTGACAACGCCTGAGATAATATTGGCAAAATAGGATACCGGCTCCTGGTCCGACATTATTATTTGACCTGCCGGGATATGCCGTTGATGGGCAATTTGACTAATGCGGTGCAGCTCGTCTGTCGTCAAAACGCTGCAGATCGCCTTATGCCGGATAGCACAATTGCCGCATCGCCCCAAATTGGCTAATTCATATGGCTGCGCGGACATTTTCGGCTCCTTCCTCCATGGATAGCCACCGCACTCAGGGATAAGTTTCACTCGTGTATCCCAATACAAATGTTGTCACGATTATAAATACTACAAGCGTTGTTTAATGCGTCCGATTGTCCCAACGACTATAGTCTTAGGCCTCAATCCAGCTTAATCCGATTGTACCGGAAGAGAATCGATATGCGACAGCAACTGACCGATTTCTGCGGTTGAAAAACTGAATAGAGGCATATCCGCATGGCCGGTAACAATGCCTTCCGCAAGCGCTTCCTCAAGATGGCTGAGCGGCCATTTGGATTTGAACGTCCGGAACGGAGGTGCTTTTGCGAGCGGACTATTGCCCGCCGCGCCGGTTGCGTGACAACGCCCGCAGAGCCGTTCGGATAAAGCGCGCCCGGCCGCGATCGTATCACCGTCCTTGGCACTGGTTGCGCCTGTAAAAAGCGCAATAGTCAATAGCGTGAGAGCTAGAGCGGGGAAGATCGATTTCGCCGCATGGCCGCTTGAAAGTCGTTTCATCATTGCCGCTAGGTTGACGTGGATCAAGGCGCGTTTGACGGCGCAAAAATAGATTACGTTCATCTAAACCTCATCACCTAGGGTTGCGCCATGCCAATATTGATACACTGCCAGAGGCATCGCCATTTCTGCGGTATGATTGCATGTGTCCTTTTGATGCTTGCAAATACGGTTGCCGCTCGGGCTGCGGATGAGCCCTGGGAAATCGTTCTGAAGCAGCGGCTGGTGGACGAACGTCAATGCCATTTCGATCGGTGGGTGCAGCTCAGAAAAATTCGCCTGGGTGAAGATCACGGAATAGATGGCCGGCTGCGTTGCCGAGACGGACGCAACTTCGATATTACGCGGCACAAAGCCCACCAGAAGTTCGAAATACGATCGTGCTTGCCGGCCATTTGTTAATTCAACGGCCACCTCGCTCGATGCCGGGTGGCCGCTTCGCACCTCTTCAATCAATTAGTTGTTAGATGAGATCTGAATTTTCTTGGTCTTTGCCTCAATTTCAGGGGGCTTCGGCAATCTTACGGTGAGGACACCCTTTTGGAAATCGGCTTTGATCTGATCTGTATCGAGTTCATAAGGCAATGCAATCGACCGTTCGAATGAGCCGAATGAGCGCTCCACGAGGTGATAATTCTTATCCTTCTCTTCTATTTCGGATTTCTTCTCGCCTCTTATGGTGAGCATATTATCAACGAGCGTGAGATCGATATCGTCTTCGGCGACGCCGGGGAGTTCGACCGTAATTTCGATCGCTTCATCGGTTTCGCTCACATTGATATTTGGTGTGAGACCGTTGAACCGGGCGGCCGGAGCCGATGTGCGGAACGTTTGGCCGAACTCGTCAAAGAGCCGATCCATTTCGCGATGCATGGCCCGAAAGGGATCGGGGGAGCCAGCGGGTCTTCCCCAGAGAGAGGGGACAATAGATCTTAAATCCATAATGAACCTCCTTATGAGGGATATGTTTTCCTCCGGATCCATCGATCACGGGATCCGCTTGAGATTGCCTAATTTGGTAGCTATTCAGCCGGGCTCTGGCCTTGACTCAAATCAAATACGACATCGATATTTTGGCTCTGCTAAAGAACGAGAACGTCCTCAAAATGTTTCGGCAGTTTGTCATCGGGGAGATGATTGAGGTCCTTGGTCAATTCAGAGATTGTTGCCGATTTGAGGGTTTTTGAGATCGATGCTCTGAGATAGCCGAGAAACTTGGCTGGAGCGGCGAGGATAAGCCGGTCAAATACGCCGTTCGCGAACTCTTTGTCCAAGAATTGGATTAACTGAACGGCAAAGCGCGTCTGAGCCACGCTGGTCGGATCTGACGAATCCGCCATCGCATGACGACCCGGGCCCGAGGAATCGAAGGTGCGGCCGGGACGATCGGCCATGATGTCCCTTGCCGCTGTTCGGCCTTCCTCATAATCGAAATTCCGGACAGGCTTAAGTCCCTTGCCCGGCCCTTCATTCAGAACAATACGGGCGCGTGATCCGTCGGCAATCAAAATCCAAGTCCGAATAGGTTTCATCGCAACATCATCCCTATGGTCCCCAATACATTGTCTCATGATTGTAAAAGCGGTACAGCCTGCCTTGATCGAGATCAAAAAGCTTTGAAGCGGACTCATTAAGATCGATGGCGTGAGGACTGGCACGCAATTTGTCGATCATGATGCTTCCGGATATTCGGTTCCGGAAGAGCAGCAGGCTGTTTTTGAGCTTATGCGCGATCCACAGTCCTATGACCCGCCGCCGGACACTGTTGAGATTATCTCAACCCATGGGGCGTTCATTTTTCTCGCCGGGCCCTATGCCTTTAAGCTCAAAAGATCCGTGCGCTATTCCTATTTGGATTATTCGACCTTAGAGCAACGCCGGCGTATGTGCCTCAAAGAGCTTGAGAGAAATCAGCCATCCGCTCCGGAGATTTATAGAGGCATTGTTGCAATAACGAAGAGCGAGCTTGGAAAGCTTTCCATCGGCGGTTCGGGAACGCCGGTTGAATGGGCTATCCACATGAACCGATTTGATCAGGACAGCTTGTTGAGCAACGTCATCGAGGCGGGAGAGTTGACCGCAGAGTTGGCAGACTCAACAGCGCAAGCCATTTCTCGTTACCAGCGTGGTGTGAAACACGATCATTCCGCTGATAGCGTCCGTCAATTCGAAACAGTTATTGGAGACCTCTCGGTCGTCTTTGAGGACCATGTCAGCAAACTTAAAGCCGAGAATGTCAGAAAGTTCCGCGACCGAGCAACCGAAAGGCTCAGAGATGTTGTTCTGTGTATGCGAATGCGGGGAAAACGCGGATTTGTACGGCTCTGTCACGGCGACCTGCACAGCGAAAATATTGTTTTAATAAATTCCCAGCCGGTTCTGTTCGACTCTATCGAGTTCAATGACGCGATTGCGACAGTTGATGTGCTCTATGATTTGGCGTTTTTGCTCATGGATCTCATTAAGAAAGGGGAGAGAAGGGCCGCCAACCGGATTCTTAACCGGTATCTAAATGACAGCCGATCTTCCGAGGATATTTACGGGTTGCGCGCCTTACCGCTCTATCTTGCGTGCCGCGCCGGTATTCGCGCTATGGTCGCTTTTCAGCGGGCTGATATGTCGGCGAGCGGCGAACGCGCAGCGGCGACAGGAATTGCCACTGACTATTTTCATACGGCACTCGATTTTCTTAATCCAGCGGCTCCGCAGCTTATCGCGATTGGCGGATTTTCCGGAACGGGAAAGACGACCCTTGCCGCTGCGTTGGCGCCTAAACTCGGAAGCGCTCCCGGTGCCTTGCACTTGCGGAGTGATATCGAACGAAAAGTGATGTTTGATGTTCCGGAAACGGAAAGGTTGCAGGAAGAATTCTATAGCGAATCGATCAGCGCAAAAGTCTATGATTGCCTCCTGCAAAAAACATGGATCGCATTGAGAACTGGAAGCACTGTGATCGTGGATGCGGTGTTTTCCCAACAGAGCGAGAGGAATGCCTTTGAGGAAGTTGCCACGCGGCTTAAGGTTCCGTTTAAGGGATTTTGGCTAAGTTCGAGCGAGGCAAAGATGATCAGCCGGGTATCGGTGCGGCGCGGCGATGCGTCCGACGCCACGCCAAGGATCGTTGAGATGCAAATCGAACGGGGTACGGGGCCAATATCCTGGGCGCCGATCGATAGCAGTGGGAACATTGTCGATACTGTCGGTCAGCTCGTAAGCCATCTTGGTACATAGCTGCTGAATTCTCTCAAAGAGCTGACAGCCTAAATCAATGTTTTCAATCCGGCGCCGACGCCATAAGCCATGCCGGCGGCGGCGAGCCCAATCAAGAGTATTTCACCGCCTGAATGCCACCAGCTTGTGAGCGACCATTTGCTTTTGAAGGCGCCGATGCCGAAAAAGACGCAAGCGGTCAGGAAGAGCGACCAGTGGAACGCGTTCGTGAACCCTAGCCCATAAGGAATTAAGGGGACGGCACCGCACAGAATAAACGCCGCGAAAGTAGCGGCACCTGAGAGAACCGGTGATCGCAGCACGGTTGCGAGGTCGTATTCTTCCTTCAGCATGGTCTCGATCCAGGTCTCTTCGTTCGATGTGATTGCGTCAACCGCATCCTCAAGCGATTGGCCTTGAAGTCCCTTCTTGCTCAATATCTGACGGATCTCTTCGCGCTCGCCCTCGGGGAATTCTCTGATGTGTTGGATTTCAATGTCCCGAAACCGCTCAAGTTCATCAATTTCCGTCTTCGTGCCGCTATAATTGCTGGCGGCCATGGAAAAGCCGTCGGCAAGGAGATTGGCCACGCCCAGTATGATGACGATCTTGATGGATAGCTCAGCTCCGACAATGCCGGCAACAATGGCGAAAGTTGTAACGGTTCCATCGATGCCGCCGTATACCCAATCACGAATATAGTTCGGACGATTTGCCGCCGCGAGACGGGCGCTGATGGCCGCCCTTGAGTGATCATGATGAAGGGACATGCTTTCTTCCATTCTCAATAGATTTAGTCCCCTGCTTCGGGGGATTGACTTGCGTCAACGCGCGCTGGGCGCTGAAAAAGTAGATAATGGCAACACAAAGTTCGGAGGTTGCATGACATCGGCCGACGCGCAAGCAGCAAACGTAAAAACAAGTCCAACATTGAGGCGGAGCCTGTCATTGCCTCTTGTTGTTCTTTACGGCCTCGGGGTCACAATTGGCGCCGGCATCTACGTTCTCGTCGGACAAACGGCTGCCGTCGCCGGTGTGTACGCGCCGATTTCCTTTATGATCGCGGCAGGCGTCATGGCATTTACGGCGACATCGTTCGCGGAATTATCCTGCCGTTATCCAGTGAGCGCGGGCGAGGCGGCCTATGTCCGCCATGGTCTAAACTCCAAATGGCTTTCGATCTTGGTTGGTCTGATGGTTGTCGGCTCCGGCTCGGTTTCGGCAGCCGCAATTAGTGTGGGAAGCGCGGGCTATATCCGTGTGTTCGTCGGGCTGCCGAATGAAATTCTCATTCCATGCATCGTTTTGGTCATGGGCGGCCTCTCGGCTTGGGGCATTCTAGAATCGGTTCTTGTCGCCGCCGTCCTAACGGTCATCGAGATTATCGGGCTTTTAATCATTATTGGTGGTGGCTTCATCAACCGGCCCGAAATTGTACTAGAGATCTCGCAGGTCATTCCGAGCTCCTTTGATGCGCCCGTTTGGATCGGCATCGGCTCGGCGGGGCTGTTGGCGTTCTTTGCCTTTATCGGCTTTGAAGATCTTGTGAATGTTGTCGAAGAAGTCAAAGAGCCTAGGCGAACGCTGCCCCGGGCGATTTTTCTGACATTAATCATCTCGACGGTCATGTATTTCTTCGTCGTGTCGATTGCCGTTCTATCCGTTCCGATTGCGGAGCTTTCCACGTCCGAAGCGCCACTTGGGCTGGTGTTCCACGAGGTGACCGGCGGCTCGCCGGAAGTGATGAGCGCGATTGCGATTATTGCGACACTCAACGGCATTATTATTCAGATGATCATGGCCTCGCGGATTCTTTACGGCTTGGCCAACCAAGGAAGCCTTCCCTCCATATTGTCGCGTGTGAACCCTGTGACACGCACGCCATTGATAGCGACGGCACTTGTCGTCGCGATTGTTATGCTCCTGGCGATGGTCTTTCCGCTCGGCGGACTAGCGGAAACCACATCACGAATAACGCTTGTCGTATTTGCGCTTGTGAACCTGGCACTGATTGTCATCAAAGCGCGTGAGGATCGCCCGCCCGACGATATATTTGTCGCCAAGAGTTGGGTGCCGCCGATCGGGCTGGTCGCTTGTGTCCTGCTCTTGTTGAGCGATTTCCTCGGATAGTTTGGCGGAACCGGCATCCGGCGGCCGTCAAGCCGGCTGCCGTCTTATGCCATTGGTCATTGGGAATGACCGATGGGCGTTCAGGCGCCACGCAGGCTCACGCGCCATAAGGCGCGGCGCGCAGTCGCGCTTGCCAAAGGAAATAGGGGTCAATCATAATTTCCTTTGGTATTACGCAGACGGAGCCACATCCAATCGATGCACAATACCCTGCAAATCATTACTGAGGGCCGGATAGCGTTGCAGGACCAGCGGGTCGTGACCGGGGACAATATGCGCCGGTGAATCTGCCAACTCGTACAGCCGTTTGAATCCCTTCACCATATCCGCGATATCGACGACGGTGGCGAAGGGTTTGCCTTTTTCAAAATTTTCGTAAAAGTGCGCGGCATCGGAGGCGACGACGACCCAGCCTCGGTTGGTGAGCACGCGCAGGCATTGCAATCCCCGGCTATGACCGCCGATTTTATGAACCGTGATGCCGGGTGCGATGGCCGCGTCGCCATCGTGAAATTCCACGCGTCCGGAATAGACGTTTCGCACCATTTGGCAGACATGATCCGCAGTAAAGGATTTTTGCAGATGGCCTGGACACACACAGGGTCCGGTCGCATAGGCCATCTCCGCTTCCTGGATATGAAAGCGGGCGGCGCCGAAATGGTTGAGACTGCCGGCATGGTCATAATGGAAATGGGTAATGATCGCAGTCTGAACGGACTCAGCGTCTACGCCGATCAATGCGAGCGCTTCGCGGGGTTCGCGGATGATAGGCTGGCGGCGCCGCCCCGCCTCGTCCCTGTCGTAGCCGGTGTCGACGACGATCGTGCGGTTTTCATTGCGAATAACCCAGACAAAGTAATCCATGGGGTGTGGTGACATAGGGTCATCGTCGCGGATAAAGGATTCCGCGCGTATGCGGTTTGTCCGCTCGGCATATTTTAAAGCGAAAATCTCATAAATTTCGTTTTCGGACATATTGGTCACCCAGGCTTGTTGTTCCGTCGAGGTCCTGCGCTCATGTCAGGATCCCTGAAGCGGTTTCCCGAAAGACTAACAATGTGTTTGTTAATCGGCCGAGGCGGCCGAAAGGCTTTCAACTTGCTCGGCAATGATGCGGTCAAATGCTTCAAACATCCAGTCTGATTGGGGTCCGATACCATGATTTTGCGAAGAGTGTAGAGCGTGCTCAATATACCAGCGGGCGATCAGGGACTTACGGTCATTGCCATCAGCTAACGCCTCATCAGCGACCTCTAGCAAAATCGCTGCGGTCAAGAGTTTAGCCATGAATGACATGAGACGGCGGGCATGGCGATGGGCGGCATTCGCATCGGACTGTATATATGTGTTGGCTTCCTCGCATTCATCGAGAGCTTTGCGGACAGCTTCTGCAAGCAAGGACGAGGACGGAGATAGCCCCTGCAAAGAGTTTTGAATCCGGGTCTTGAAGAGCGCGAAGCCGGAATAACGGCCGCCCAAAAGCCGAAGGATCTCCAGGGCTTGAATATTTGCTGGACCTTCCCAGACCGTCAGAACCTGGGCGTCACGGAGGAGCCGTGGCGTCACATAATCATAGGTATAGCCATTGCCGCCGATAATCTCAATTGCCGCGCGGCAGGAGCGGTTCGCGTTTTCCGCTGTTTGGTACTTTGCGAGCGCCGTGACAAGTCTGAGCCAGGTGTGAACATCCGAATTTTCATCGCCCGGCGTGTGTTGACAAGCTTGGTCAAAACACTGTGCCGCTTCGCAGGCCAGCGCGAGATCACCTTCTAGATTTGCCAGGATCGTCACGATTTCGGTCTGAACCATCGGATAGTTGGTGATGGTATCGCCGAATGCCTGCCGGTTCGCGGCGAAACAAAAACTTTCGAGAAAGGCCCGGCGCTGCAACCCCACCGCAGCCATGGCATTATGAATGCGGCTAAATTCGAGGGCTTCCATCATGAGCTTGAAGCCTTCCGGCGGGCCTGCGATTTCGATGGCGTAGGTTTCAATGAGGTCGACCTCGCCGGTCGCAACACCGCAGGTTCCGAGCTTGTCCTTTAGCCTGCGGATACGCATCGGATTGAGATCGCCGTCCGGAAGATGAGATGGCACGAGATAGAGGCCAAGTCCCTTCGAGCCTGAAGGCGCGCCTTCGGGCCGCGCT
>BFAS01000336.1 GCA_008974985.1 bacterium MnTg02 | reverse complement strand
GAAATTCGTTAACTGCCTTTAACGATTCAAAAAATTATGTCCCACAGAGAAGCTCACCGAGCTTGCGGCTAGTAAGACTGCGGAAAACGGCGATATTGTGGGGATGTATATGTCATTCCGCGCGAAAGCGGAGAACCCAGTATCCGCCCGCGTGGCTCTTTGTGCGCCAATGTCAGAGGTTACTGGATCCGCCGGTCAAACTGGGTGACGACAAAAGACGCCGGTCGAATCGGTCTTGGTATGACGTCTTGGGTGTGTGCCCAGCGCGCCGCACCCCCTACGCCACATTGGTATGCTTATATTTCTCCAGCAAACGGAGCGGCTTCTTCAACGCGTCCCGGCGGAACGGATCGCCGAGCTCCTGCGTTACCATCACTTCGAGAATTGTGGTCTTGCCTTGCTTTTGCGCATCACACGCTTTTTCCAAGGCCTCACCAACGTCGCCCAGATTTGACACAGTCACGCCTTCCGCACCCATGGAGCGGGCCAATTCGGAGAAGCTCGGATTGCCGATATTGGTTCCGACAAACCGTGTGGCATAGAAATCGACCTGGTTCTTCTTTTCAGCCCCCCATTGCTGATTATTGAAGACGACGACTGTGACGGGGATGTTCTCGCGCACACATGTCAAGATCTCGCCGAAACTCATGCACCAGGCGCCATCGCCGACATAAGCCACGGCCGGGCGGTCGGGTGCTGCGACCTTCGCGCCGATTATCGTTGGGAAGGCATAGCCGCAATTGCCGAAACTCATCGCTGCGAAGAAGCTGTTCGGTTTGTTAAAGCGCAAATAGCTGTTGGAGATGGAACAAATATTGCCGATGTCCGTCGACACCATGGCGTCATTCGGCAGCGCTTTTTCAAGCTCGCGCAGCATTTGCCGCGGATGCATCTTGTCGCTGTCTTTGCTCACCTCGATGCTCCAGCTGTCCTTCTCATGAGTCCAGCTATCCAGCTCCGCCTCCCACGCGTCCTTTTGGGTTTTGATCTCGGCCAATCGCGTATCCGCATTGGCCCGGCACGCCATTTCCCGGTTTTGCAGCCGCGACATCATCGCCATGCTGGCGGCTTTGGCATCACCGCAAACGCCCACGGAGATCCGCTTGACGAGCCCGAGCATCCGATGGTCGGTGTCCACCTGAATGATTTTGGCGCCCTTCGGCCAGTAATTGATTTCATATTGCGGCAGCGTACCGAACGGCCCGAGCCGGGTGCCCAGCGCCAACACGACATCCGCTTGGGCAATGAGTTTCATGGCGGCCTTGGAGCCTTGATAGCCGAGCGGCCCGCACCACAGCGGATGGCTTGCCGGGAATGAATCATTGTGCAGATACGAGTTGATCACAGGAGCATTCAGATGCTCCGCCAGGGCAATACATTCCTCAACGCCATTGGAGGAAATAACGCCCCCGCCTGCGACAATGACGGGGAACTTGGCTTCGGCGAGGAGCGTGGCGGCATCGTCAAGGCTCTTTTCGCCGCCAGCGCCGCGCTCAACCACGCCCGGTTCAGGAATGTCGATGTCGATCTCGCCATAGAAATGATCGCGCGGAATGTTGAGCTGCGTCGGTCCGCGTTCCGCCATGGCCATATCGAATGCGCGTCCGGTGAGCTCCGCCATCCGCGCCGGGCCGTTCACATGCGCCTGATATTTCGTAATCTTTGAAAAGATCGGCAGCTGTTCCGTTTCCTGAAATCCACCAAGGCCGATCGTGTTCGACCCCGTCTCCGGCGTAATGGCGACGACTGGCGTATGCGCCCAATAGGCTGCGGCAATGGCCGTAACGAAATTTGTAATGCCTGGGCCGTTCTGCCCGATGCAGACACCGTGACGGCCGCTCACCCGGGCATAGCCGTCCGCCATGTGCGCCGCGCCCTGCTCATGAACCGTTGGTATGAACCGGATGCCGGCGGCCGGAAAAATATCCAGCGCGTCCATGTATGCCGAACCAACGATCCCGAAAATGTCGGTAACATTTTGCTTTGCAAGCGTTTCAACAAACGCCTCGCTCGGAGTCATACGCGTCATGGGATCCTCCCTGGACCGGCCGGAATTGATGAGGACGGAGAACCCAATCCGGTCTCGTCACCGCCATCCTGCTCGACGATGTTCATTAAAAATAGGACAGCGCGTCCCATAAATTTTGATAATGGGTTTATTGGCGGACAACCACCCTGTCAATCACGAGATTCCTGCCGGGTCGCACAAATAATACTTAATTCGTCGAAACGGTATCCGAATAGTTCAGCCTCACGCCGCAAGCACACTCTTTGCGTCTTCCCCAACCCAAACATCTGCAAGTTTATTCGCCGCTGCACGAAGTCTAGGAATATGTCCGATCGCCTCCTCTAGCGAAAGTCTGGACGTTGGAGCTTGCACGGCAAGTGCTGCAATTTGCCGCCGCGATCGATCGACGATAGGGACGGCTGCGCCAATCAGCCCAACCGAATATTCTTGATTAGTCAACGAATAGCTCTGTTCCCGAATCTGCTGCAATTCACCCATAAACGTGCTCGCATCCGTTATCGTATATTCGGTATAGGCGGTCAGCGGCTGGACCTTTATCAGGTTCATGACAGAGGACGGACGAAGCGAGGACAACATCATCTTGCCCGCGGCGGCGGCATGGGCTGGGACGCGGCTGCCAGTTCGAAGGTGGACCCTAAGGGACCATTCACACTCAATGCGCTCCAAATAAACAAACTCCAACCCATCCAGCACACCAATATTGCAGGTTTCCTTAATATCATTCACCAGGTCCTGGAGAACCGCGCGGACCGGCGCGCCCTGATTGGCGGACTGAAGCGTTTTTAGGGCGAAATGGGTAAGTTTTGGACCAATTGAGAATCTATCTCGCGCCGGATTGCGCAAAATCAACCCATTTTCCTCGAGCTGCTGCAGCACGCGATGAACCGTTTGGCGCGGCAAACCGACACGAGCCGCAACATCCGGCAATCCGACAGCTTGCGGCTGATCGATAACCGCGCTCAGAACCGCCAAGGATTTTTCAAGAGCGGAGCCGCGCTCTTTCCTGACTTTTTCTCCGGCTTCTTTTTCGTTTGTGCTCACATTTCTCGTCCTGAGTTGTAATGGATATCGTGGGCGCAACGGGTTTATAGCTGCAAATCATTATCATTCTCAGTATAGTGTGTGTCAGCAAAAAATCCTCGACTTTAGTAGCATAATAGATTAACAAAAGCGCAAAATAATCGTTAAACGAGACGCGTTATCCTGTTTATTGTGTTTATTGAACATCAAGCCTGAAGAGATGTTCGGACTTTAGTATGACGACTTATTGACAAAGGTCCAATCGAGCACAAAAAAAAGGGACTAGCCGTCTCATTTCGTGAGAAAACAAAATCGTGTCCCTGACCTCCAAAATTCCCGCTGAGCATGCAACCGGCATAGTTTCAGCGACACCGGCAATCTCACTCAACGCACTGATCGCTACAGCAAAATCAGCGATGCAAGGTTTCGCTAGTCTGGGACAGGAACGTCTTGATGAGGCCGTTACCGCTCTGGCTTGGTCTATTTACGAACCGAACCGTGCCCGCGCGCTGGCGGAATTGGCTTGCGAAACGACGAATCTCGGCGATGTCGCCAGCAAGATAACAAAAAATCAGCGCAAGACGTTCGGCACGCTTCGCGATCTCATGCGCGTTAAATCAACCGGGATTATTGAAACGCTTCCAGAGCGTGGACTCGTGAAATACGCCAAGCCTGTCGGGGTCGTTGCTGCTATTACGCCATCCACCAATCCCTCGGCAACGCCTGTCAACAAAGCGATGATGTCGTTGAAAGGTGGAAACGCGGTTATCATCGCGCCCTCTCCGCTTTCATGGACCGCGACAAACGCCACCGTCGAGGCGATGCGCGATGAGCTGCATAAGATCGGTCTTCCCCCCGATCTGGTTCAGATTCTCCCAAAACCAATTAATCGCGATCGGACAACGGAGCTGATGCGGCTTGCAGATCTTGTTGTCTGTACGGGTAGCTTGAACAATGTGAAAGCCGCTTATTCCAGTGGAACGCCAGCCATCGGCGTTGGCGCGGGAAATGTACCCGTCATTATTGACGAAAGCGCCGATCTCGCTGACGCCGCGACAAAGATTACCGCCTCTAAGATTTTTGATAATGCCTCGTCATGTTCCTCGGAGAACGCCGTTATTATCGTGGACAATATTTACGACGATGCCATAGCGGCATTGCAGCGCGCGGGCGGTTATATGACCAGCGCCGATGAACGCCAAAGGGTCCTCGACCGTCTGTGGCAAGATGGCAAACTGAACCGCGATCTCATCGCGCGCAGCGCTCAAATGCTTGCCGATGCGTTTGACCTTTCGGCGGCGGCCCGCGAGGCAACCTATTTCATGGTCGAGGAAACCGGCATCGGCGAGGGCTATCCGCTTTCGGACGAAAAATTATCACTTGTCCTGACCGTTTACCGGGCCCAGGATTTTTCCGACGCGAAGGATATCGCGGTGCGCATTTTAGAGTTCAAGGGCAAGGGGCACTCCGTCGGCATTCATACGAAAGACATGGACCGGGCCAGGGAACTTGCCGAGGACATGCAGGTTGTCCGCGTGCTTGTTAATCAGGCACATACGTTCGGGAATGGTGGTGGCTTTGACAATGGAATGCCCTTCACGCTTTCGATGGGCTGCGGCACATGGCAGGGCAACTCCATATCTGAAAATTTAAATTACACCTGCTTCCTGAATATCACCCACCTGGTTACGACAATCCCAGAGGACAAACCTTCCGAAGATGATCTCTTTGGAGCCTACTGGGCCAAATACGGGAAATAGAGCATGAATTTTGAGGAGTACGCAGCCAAGCCGCTTCTCAAGGCGGCTGGGATCCTCATTCCGCGTGGCAAGATTGCGGGCACGGCGGATGAGGCGGAAGCAATTGCGGCGGAACTCGGCGCCTCTGTGATCAAAGCTCAAGTCCCGACAGGAAAACGCGGAAAATCCGGTGGCATTGCCCTTTGCCAAACGCAGGGTGAGGCCCGCGAAGCCGCCCTGCGCATTCTGGGTATGAATATCGGCGAACATACCGTGCGGCAAATCCTCGTCGAAGAACAGGTTCCCATCGCCAAGGAATTTTATGCTGCTGTCTTGAACGATGCCGCCAGCAAAGGCCCGCTTCTGCTCTTTTCCTCGGAAGGCGGCATGGATATTGAGGAGATCGCCGAGAGCCATCCGGATAAATTGGTTCGCGTCTCCATAGACATTCGCAAAGGGCTTGATCGCGGAGCCCTCAGCGAAGCTTTACCGGCAATCGATGGATTGAGTTCCACGACGCTCAGCGAGGCGCTCTCACACCTCTATTCCGTTTATACAGACAATGACGCCGAGCTGGTCGAGATCAACCCGCTGGTGTTGACAGATGATGGCACGCTTATCGCGCTGGACTGCAAATTCGTGCTCGACGATTCCGGTATCAAGCGCCAGCAAAACCTCTCCGAAAGCGGGACGCCGGAAACGCTCACGGCGGCCGAAACACACGCCAAGGACATCGGATTTCGCTATATCGAGCTCGACGGCAATGTTGGTGTCCTTGCGAATGGCGCCGGGCTCACCATGACCAGTATGGATGCCGTCCGGCATTTCGGCGGCAAGCCCGCCAACTTTCTGGAAATAGGCGGCGAGGCCTACCGGTTGGGCAAGGAAGCGCTCGAAATCATCCTTGCCAAGCCCGGGATCAAATCGCTGCTGATTAATTTCTGCGGGGCCTTTGCCCGCACGGACGTCATGGTTGAAGGCATCGTGACGGCCTGGAAGGAAATCAATCCATCCATCCCAATCTTTTTTACGATCCACGGTACAGGCGCCGCCGAAGCGGTCGCCATGGTCAAAGACCAGCTCGATATCGAACCCTACGAGTTGATGGACGACGCGGTGCGCGCGGCCGTGGAGGCTGCGCGATGATTGTCAGGGGACACGAAACCCTCCTCGTCCAGGGCATAACCGGGCGGCAAGGAACCTTTTGGGCCGAGAAGATGCGGGACTATGGCACGCGCATCATCGGCGGCGTTAATCCAAAAAAGGCCGGAACCGAACATTTGGGACTGCCGGTGTGGGGATCCGCTGTCGACGCCACAAGCGAGCAGAGGATCGACGTATCCGTTCTCTTTATTCCGCCGCTGGGAGTCAAGGGTGCTGTTCTGGATGCTGTTTCGGCAGGCATAAAAAAAATCGTCGTGCTCACCGAGCATATCCCCGTCCATGATGTCATGTATTTCCTCTCGGCCGCCAGCGAAGCAGGCACGCAGATTATTGGTCCCAATACGGCAGGCTTGGTAACGGCCGGGGAATGTTTCGTTGGCTTCATGCCCGCCTTCAACGAAAAAGTGTTTCAGCCAGGACGAGTTGGCGTCATTTCAAGATCCGGCAGCCTCGGCACCCTCGTCTGCCTCAACCTTGTTCAAGCCGGGCTCGGTATTTCTTCTTTTATCGGCATTGGCGGCGATCCCATTATCGGCACCACCACCCGCGCGGCCCTCGACATACTCAACAACGATGAGCGGACGGATGCCGTTGCTCTCATTGGCGAGATCGGTGGCTCGATGGAAGAGGAGGCGGCGGAGTTGGCAAGCGAAATGGATAAGCCCATCGCCTGCTTTATCGCCGGATCCGCATCCCCGGCGGGCAAGAAAATGGGACATGCAGGCGCTATCGTTGTCGGCAACAAGGGCTCCTATGGCGGAAAAAAGCAGGCGCTTGAGGCAGCAGGCGTCTCAGTTGTTCCAACACCATCCGGCATCCCTGAGGTGCTTTCGGAGAAGCTGGCGGCGCGGGACTAGAAAGCATGCAATCGAGTTCCCTTTTAGCGATTTTAAAGACAATGAGAGTCTGTTCTTTCTGGCAAAGCTGACCTGGCACGAAGTTGGATCGCAGAGCCGGACGCGCCTCATTCCGGACCTATGGACACTTGCCTAATCCGCAGAGATAAACATTGAAAAAATGCGATCAATCATGAACACGCTGCTCGTTACGTGATACTCGACCGGTGAGTGCGCACCTGATGACCGCCCCGTCAGTTGCGGCAGCGGGCAAGAAAATATGCGGTGTGCCGTCGTAAGAGTTGCTAGAATATCGCTATGAAACCCACAATCCAACGCAATGCGAAGGCATTTCTGATCGCCGCGCTCATCGTTTTTGCACTTCTTGTGATTGATATCCTTGTCGCCAAAGTTCAGGTGATGATGGGCATAAACATACCGCTTCATCTCGGAGATACGGGACAATTCCTTCTGCTTCTTGTGGCAGTCGTGTTATTTGTGATAGGCGCCCTTTTCAAGGAGAAGGTCGCTGGCAGTGACGGCAATCTGGATCATTAGAAATCCGAAGCGCATCGCCGTAAGACCAAAGGGAATTACAACAACCAAAACATACAAACGGAGGAAACGTCCATGCGTAAGTCAATCTTCAACCAGACATTGGACAGGCGCCGGTTTATCCAGCTCTCGCACGTCTACGGCTTTACCGCCGTGGCTATGACGGGAGCCAGCATGGCCTTCTTCAGCGAAGAGGCCGTGGCACAAACAGCCAAAGAGGAGAAAGAGCGGCAAAAAACGGCCAAGTCCACGATGAACCTGGCCACAGAGTATATCATTGGCGCGACGCGGTACTACCCGCTCATGCAGCTCAACCTGAAGGAAAACATTCAGAATTTCACCAATGGCGAGGTCTACGTGAAGTTGTCGCCTGGCGGCGTGCTCGGCAAAGGAGGCAAGCTCGTCTCGAAGGTTCAGTCGAACACAATCCAAGCCGCGCAGCATTCGGTATCCAATTTCGCGCCCTTCGCGCCGGCCATCGATCTCATCAACGTTCCATATTGGGCGAACACCAACCAGAAGTTCACCAATTTGGTGACCAGCGCCGTCTGGAAGGAAGAAGTGCATAAGCGTGTGAACGAGCGCGGATTTGAGGTGTTGCTCTATCTCGTGCTCGACCCGAGGACGGCGGCCACGCGCAAAGGATTCGGGAAAGTGTTGAAGACGCCCGCCGATATGAAGGGGATGAAGTTCCGCGTGCCGGGCTCAAAAATATTGCAACAATTCTATCGCATGGCCGGCGCCAACCCGACGCCGGTGGCATGGGGAGAAACGCCGACGGCCATCAAGGAAGGCGTGGCCGATGGTCTCGATCCGGCGCTTGTGGCGCTTTATGCTGCGGGTTTCAGCGGATTGCTTGAAACCGTCTCCTTTATCAAGTCGGTCGAGGATGCGCAGGTCTATTCCTGCAATCTGAAATGGCTCAAAAGCCTGTCTGATCAGGCCCAAGAAGGAATCCGTCTGGCTGCTGATATTACCTTCCAGCAAAACCTGGCCCAGGTGCCTGCATCCCGCGCCTTCGCTATGGCCGAAATGGCCAAGTCCGGCACGAAATATTACGTGCCGAACGCGGACGAACTCAATCAGTGGAAGGAAGCGGCCGGGGCACAGCGCCCCGAATGGGCGGACTTGAAAACCAAGCTAGCCGGCAGTCTCGCTAAGTTCGGTGAATTCGAGGAAGCGGCGAACACTCAAGGGCAGTATTTCGTCCACGACGTCTAAGCCGAAGCAAGAAAAGCATCCAGGTGGCGCCACGTTAGCTGGCGCCACCTCTTTTCCCGCGCGGCCAGTTCGGAGGCAAGCAACAGTTTCGAAACCGTGGTGCGCGAGTATATCGCCAAGCAAGCCAATCGCTGGGCGGCGCGGCACACAGAGAATTGGCAGCGCAGGTTTGAGGCCGACATTTTCCCGGATATCGGGGACCGACCTATAGCGGAGATAGACGCCCCGGAGCTTCTTGCGGTGGTCCGCAAGGTTGAGAAACCAACAATTGCGGTTGCTTCACCATTCATCGGCCATCGAAATTTGCGATCCCCGCATACGGAGAGAGCGCAACTGACGCAAGCGCACTCCAGCACAAGACCAAAATCCTTCATCAGGATTTTTCAGCGACGGCGAGTTCTTCTGATAGACGGTCGGCCGCAGCACTGCGCGGCTTCGACAAGCCGGCGAGGAGAAGATAAATTGCGGGCGTCAAGAAAAGCGTAAAAACCGCAGCCAGTCCGAGCCCGCCGAACACGACCCAACCTATGGCTGCCCGCGACTCCGCGCCGGGACCACTTCCTAAAATCAGCGGCAGCCCGGCGAGCACCGTTGAAACCATTGTCATGACGATCGGTCGTACGCGCACAAGCGACGCCTCGCGAGCCGCCTCATAGACAGTCCGTCCCTGTTCGCGCAGCTGATCAGCAAACTCCACCATGAGAATGCTGTTCTTCGCCATGATGCCGATCAGCATCAATACGCCAATCTGGCTATAAATATTGATAGAGGTTCCCGTAAGCGCGAGCGCAAAAACCGCCGCGCAAATGCCGAAGGGCACCGTCAATACAACCACCGCCGCACTGGTGACGCTTTCGAATTGCGCTACGAGTACGAGAAACACAATAAGCAGAGCGATCAAGAAGGTCACGGTGATGCCTTCGGAGGTCTCATTGAGTTCGGCCGCCTCATTCAGAAAAAGCAACCCAATGCCGCTCGGCAATTCTTTATCCGCCAGCTTCGTGATGGCGTTCACCGCTTCTCTGAGTGTGAAACCCTCAACCGGCTCGGCATCGATTTCGATTGCGCGGCGCTGACCATGACGATCCAGCTCAGCTGCTACGGCATATTCCTTGAACGATACGAGCTGTGACAGCGGCACCATTTTACCGTTGCTCGCCCGGACATAGAGATTGCGAAGATCGGAGGGGTCATCAATCGTACCCGGTTTTGCCTGGAGAATAACAGGAACGACCTTATCGTTGATCGTGAGCTCCGAGACTTCGTCATTGTCAACAAGCACCTGAACCGTCGTCGCCAGCTCTTGGATGGACACACCGAGATCAGCGGCGCGCCGCCTGTCGATGGATACAGAGAGCTGCGGCTGGGTCGCCCTGAATTCAACACGGAAATTCCCAAGCTTGGGGATCTCGCGCTCCATCGCGAGAACGAAGGCGTCGGAGGCCACCGCGATCTTGCTGTAATCAGAACCGGTCAGGGCGAATTTTACACCGCCGCCCGCATGCCGGAGTCCGAGACTATTGCCGCGCACGATGCGGGCTCTGGCGCCTGGAATTTCGCTGATCTGTTTCCTCAACGATCTGGCGATTTCTCCTTCGCTCTTGTCTCGCTCAGACCAATCTGCAAGCGGTGCGTCAATCCAGCCACGGTTAGGATCATAACGCCCTGTAATCGTGAACAGATCTTTGATCGTACCCTCGTCAACAAGAGGACGAAGGATTTTTTCAACCCGCTCCACCTGCCGGTCAGCATATTCGAGCCCCGTACCATCCGGCCCGACGAGGCGTATTGTTATCTGTCCCCGATCCTCTTCCGGCACAAGCTCTTCGCCCAATGTTTGGAAGACGATGGCGGCACTTACGGCAATGATCGCGCACAGGCCGATGAGGATCAAAGGTGCGGCCAGAACACGGTCGAGGATCCAGCTATAGACCCTCCCGAGCGCGCTTCCGATACCGCCGAGAAACACCCCTCCTGCACCGTCTGTTGAATTTGCGGTATCCGGCAGGCGGGCAGCGATCATGGGACAGAGAGAAAGGGCAACGAAAGATGAAATGCTTACAGTCACCGCCAGGACGAACCCGAACTCCGTAAACAACCGCCCCGCGGTCGAGGGCAGAAACGAAATTGGCACGAAGACCGATATGAGCGTCACCGTTGTAGCGACGACAGCAAAAAAGACCTGACGTGTTCCAATGACGGCCGCCGCGCGTGCCGGCACGCCATTCATACGATGACGCTGAATATTCTCGAGCACGACAATCGCGTCATCAACAACGAGCCCGGCCGCCAGAACAAATGCCAGTAAGGTGACAAGATTGATGGAAAATCCCAGCAACCAAATAGCGGCAATCGTACCGGTCAGCGCAACGGGAATGGCGATGGCCGGGATCATCGCTGCGCGCCACTGGCCGATAAAGAGCGCGATAACCGTGATGACGATCACGACAGCCAAAGCAAGACTGATCAAAACCTCCCGAATAGCGCCTTCGATGAACCTGGCATCGTCGGAAGTGGATTTTATGGTGACGTCTTTGAATCGCGCATTCAGCCGCTCCACGACCCGGTTCACGCCTCGCGAAATTGAGACGGTGTTCGATTGCGCTTGGCGAACGATACCCATATTGACCACGGTCCGGCCATTGAGCCTTACGTAGCTTTTAACATCGGCCGGACTGAAAAATGCGCTTCCAATGTCGCCTATGCGTACCGGATCGCGGATGACAAGCCGTTCGATATCCTCCGGCGTTGTGACCGAGGCATTGGCCCTGACAATCACTTCCTGCTCGCCGGATTTGAAGCTGCCGGCGGGGACGTCGAAGCGCGCACCGCGCAACACGGCGACGACATCAGCAACAGAGAGCTGGTAACCCGCCAATTTTATTGGATCAATGACGACCCTCAGAACCCGCTTGCGGTCGCCGAAAAGCCGAACATTCGCCACGCCTTCCACGGATGTCAGCTCAGGCACGATCTCATCTTCGATTTTGCGGGTCAGCGCATCGATCGCGAGTTTATTGCTGTAAGCCGAGAGACGGATAATCGGGCGTGCATCGGCATCTGCCTTGATGACAAATATATTCTCTACACCGTCAGGCAAATCCCGCTCGACCCGGCTCACCGCTTCGCGCACATCGTTTGCGGCATCGATCAGATCGATAGACGGGCGAAACTCGACACGAATACGAAGATTGTTTTCTTCGCTTGATGACCGGACGGCCTTCACACCGGTAACACGCGCGACCGCCGCTTCGATGACGCTTGTGATCTCTGCGTCGATTGTTTCCGGAGAGCCGCCGGGATAGTTGGCGCGCACGGTCACAATGGGCCGGTCCACATCCGGAAGTTCCCGAATTTCGACACCAAATACCGCGCCAACACCGGCGATAATAATAAGCAGATTTAATACAGTGGCGAGATAAGGCCGGCGAACGCTAAGTCCTGGAAGGTCATTCGCGTCACTAATCATTCTTGGTTTCCAGTCGGCTGCTCAAGCCGGATCGCTGCGGCGGCTGTGACAAGAGCATGACGGCGCCGCCGGGACGAAGGCGCTGAACGCCCTCCACAACGACCAAATCTCCATTTGAAATTTTGCCATCCACCAGGATTGCGCTATTCAACCTTTTGACGATCCGTACGCCGATCTTCTCCGCCCGCCCATTGTTGATCCGCCAAACATAGCTTTCGCCCTTACCCCATAGAAGCGCAAGTTCGGGAACCACTGGAAACGTCTTTCCGGGAAGGATGATCTCAACAGCGAATGACATACCAGGGCGAAGGCGATCGTCCGGATTGGGAAGCACTGCGCGAGCCATCACCGAGCGGGAGGTCCGGTCGACCCGGCTATCAATTTGATCAATCTTGCCAACAAACGTGCGCTGACCGAAACTCGGCGTGTGCCCCACGATTTCATGTCCAACGGATACACGGGACAGATACAACTCCGGCACTTCGAATTCGATCAAAAGCACACTTCGATCATCTAGCGTTATGATTTCGGTGTCCGTGGTGACGCGGTCGCCAAACTCTACTTTCGGTATGCCGACGACGCCTTCGAAAGGAGCCTTCAGCGTTCGATCGGCGAGTGCTTCCTCGGCCTGCTTGAGCTCCAATTCCGACCGTTGCGAGATGTTGCGCGCGTCATCAACCTTCGCCTGCGAGATAAGGCTTTTCCCGTGCAGTTGCTCCGATCGCGCCATCAGCCTTTCCGCTTCCACGCGCTTCGTCATAGCAACCTTAACCGCAAGCTCCGCTTGTCTTGCATCCAGACGCAAGATGATATCGCCGCGCTTAACGCGATCGCCAGCGCGCACAGCAAACTCAACAATCTCGCCCGACGTTACTGGATTCAGGGTCAGGAAACGCTTTGCCCGGCCCGTACCGACGGCTTCGACGGTGACATTGTTCGCCGTCTCAGTGACACGCGCCACAACGACCGGTATTTTCCGGCCACGACGATTGTCCCGCGGCGTTCCTTTGGTATTGTTTGCAGAGTCGGTTAGAGCAGCGAATACAGAACCGACATGCTCGCGGCCAAACCAGAGCGCGCCCGACGCAACGAGCAACAGGGTAAAGACAATAAGTTGTATCCAAAGTGCAACTTGCCGCTTCATTCGTTTGTTCCGGCCTTTGTTCCGGACTTTGTTCCGGCCTTTGTTTCTGTGCGCAACATGAGGCAGCACTATATTGCGTTCTTTCCGCGCTTGAGCTGCGAGGCGTTAATTGAACATAGTTGCCAATAACGACTACGATCCAGTCGTCGCAGCCATCGCTGACGCGACGCGTCTTCAGGCCAGCTCAAAGAAAAAGCGCTCCACCCAGCTCCATCCACGACCCGCATGAGTAATCTTGATACGTGGCAATATGGTGTTTTCCGTCGCTATCCTGCGAGCAAGCAACAGCTCATCGTGTCGAAAAAACCATTTTCACCGGCCTTCCCCGGTGGACTCATCAAGCCGGTTACGATGATAGCTGAAAATGCCAGATCAAGGAACGGCGGACCGAGCCGCTGGCCGTTTGGCAGAGATTTGGCGGCCGAGCGGCCGCCGATGGCCCGATTTG
The DNA here is from genome assembly GCA_008974985.1 of bacterium MnTg02. Classification (GTDB taxonomy): domain Bacteria; phylum Pseudomonadota; class Alphaproteobacteria; order Rhizobiales; family BFAS01; genus MnTg02. The sequence continues at coordinate 8,314 of BFAS01000336.1, read as the reverse complement.
GGCTGATTTCTTTTCATCCAGACACATCTTGATTGCTCAGTCTTGACGGTCTTCGTGAAAGCGATGTCCGATACCTAGGCCATCACATATCTCCAAACTCTGAGTCGATGCTGACCGCCACTCAGTCTATGTGTGACGGTCAGCTTTCTCATCAAAATAGAATTTGGGGCTAATTCTCAGTGACCTTGCGCTCTAGAAAATCGAGCATGCGGGCCCCGATAAAGTCACCATATTCCTCGAGGGCAAAGTGACCCGTATCGAGAATGTGGAATTCCAGATCCTTCAAATCCCGCTTGTAGGGATGCGCGCCGGCCTCGGGGAAGATGGGGTCATTCTTGCCCCACACGAGAAGTGCCGGCGGCTGATGCTTGCGGAACAGAGCTTGCCACTTTGGATATTCCACGACATTGGTGCCGTAGCTTAGGAACATGTCGAGTTGAATGTCCTTGTTGCCCGGACGGTCAAGCAGATATTGATCCGTGTGCCAATTGTCGGGACTGATGCGCTCGACGTTAGCGACACCGTGCGTGTATTGCCACTTGGTCGCGCCGATCGTCAGAAACTGCCGCAGAGCATCTCGTTTCTTAGCGTTCTCCGGATCCGCCCAATAGGCCTTTATCGGATCCCAGAATTTCTTGAGCCCTTCCTCATAGGCATTGCCATTTTGGATGACGAACGCGCTCACACGTTCGGGAGCCCGTGCAAACAGCCGGAAACCGACCGGTGCGCCATAGTCCATGACATAAAGCGCATAACGCTCAACGCCTTTTTTCTTCAGGAATTTCTCAATCATTGTCGTGAAATTAGAGAAGCTGTATTTGAAGGCGTCGCGTGCAGGCATCTCACTCGCCCCGTAGCCCGGATAGTCGGGCGCGAGGACATGGAATTTTTTTCCTATAATTGGAATCAGATTGCGGTACTGCTGAGACGAGGTCGGGAAGCCATGGAGCAGCAGCACTGTCGGGCGATTAGGGTCGCCTGCTTCGCGATAGGCGATCTTGACGCCGTCCACTTTCACGGAGCGAAAATACACTTTGGCCAGACCGGTCTCGCCGATAACCCGGCCGACGGCAGACGCCTCTTCGATAGAAGGTTTAACGAGTACGGCAGCAGCAATCGCTGCGGAGAATGCCGCAGCGGCGAATAGACGCCGTCTCGACCGGATGAGAGTTTTTGATATTTTCATCGTTATCTCCATTAAGTTTAGGCTGGATTGGGTTAGGGCATCTGCCCCTTGGGGTATTGTCGGAGGACGTTTTTTCGGATTCACGAACAATCGCTCGACAATCTCATCACCGACTGTGGCGGTGAAAGCCTGTAGGCCGCACCGGCAAGACGGAGCGCCAACCACGCATCGGTGCAGTCGAACAAAAATCGCCTGAAGGATAATGGGAAGGTCCGCCAATCCCGCAGCCAATCAAACCAGTCACGTCCATTCTGTTGGGCGCTTACGTTTCTTGATCGGCAATTTTCCGGAACCTGTTTCATCACCATTGTGAAATCGATGCTCATTGTTTCCTCCTCCGGTTCGCACCGCCCGTTGCCGTTGCGGTGTGTCTCGAAAGTTAACCATCGAGATTGCACCGGTAAATTCGGGGATATACCTACGTAGAAACACGGATATGCCGCGGTGAGTGGAGCGCCAGGCGGACGCGGTTGGACACGGCAACGCTCACATGTCTCAACGAAATGAGCTTTCTCCGAGATTTTGATTTGGAATGAAAAAAAGCCCGGCTTTCTATGTCGAAAGCGGGCAATTGTGGTGCATAAGGGCCTGGCGCGGGAGGGCTGCGCCAGGCCAGTTTGTCAATGACTTCAGACTTCACCGGCAAGACGGGATACGGCCTCTTGCGTCGTCCACACAGCATTCGCCATAAAACGGAAATTGGTGAGCGCAGCGAGATACCCGTCCCCTTCAGGAAGTTTTGCGGCGGCTGTTGCGTCCTTTACAACAGCAACTTCAAAGCCTTGTTCCAAGAGCTCGTGCATATGGGCTTGGGTGCAAAGATTGGCGGACATGCCAGCCAGAATGACCTGATCGACCCTCTGCTTTCTGAGTTGCAAAACGAGATCATTTTGTTCCGGCCCATAAACTTTGTGGGGCGAGGTAATGATCGTCTTGCCGTCGAAGATGTAAGGTTTGTACTCGGGCATGAAATCGGCGCCGGAATTCTCAAATCCTTCGGCGGTATAAGCGGAAGGTCTGTCGAACATGCCGATCTTGTGCATCAGCTTTTCGAGCGCACCTTCGAATTTCCAGCCATGGTCGGTTGGATAATAATAGTGAGGCGAAACCGCAACTGTAACTCCGGCTTGTTTCGCGGCGACGAAAAGGCGGCCAATATTTTTGACGGTATCGATTTCAGTGACGCTTTCACCAACCACACCCCAAGCGACACCCTTAGGGCTCAAAAAATCGACCTGTGGGTCCGTGATAACCAATGCGGTTCGCTCAAGATCCAGCTTCATATCCGAAGGTGGCAATGCCGGATTTTCCGGATCCGCGTATGGGTCTTTCGCTGAGTTGGCCGCCAATCCCGCTTGGACGCCGGCGCCCGTTGCAACGATTGCGCCGGCCGCACCAACCGCACCAGCTTTCAGAACGCGACGCCGGTCGATGTTTTGCTCAGGAGTTTCGTGATCGATTGCGTTAGATCTGTGGTGATGATTGGTCATTCAGTGATCCTATCTTCTGCTGATGCCGTCGTTGGGGTAACGACGCTACGCAACAGATAGCGAACCAGATCAGCCGCCAAAATTCGGGAATGTACCTACGTAAAACTACGGATGAGAAGTGCCGTTAGCAGAGCGCTTGGCGAATGCTGTCAAGAAGAACGTCATCAGAGAATGGTTTTTCGAGAAGCGCCACGATGCCGGCTTGCTTGGCGTGGCTCCTCGCCGCATCATCATAATTTCCGGAAATGAGAATGACAGAGATTTTCGTTCCTTGGGATGCCAGCCGGTCGACCAATTCCAGCCCTGTCATATCTGGCATGCGCAAATCGACAATCAAGCAATGGGTCCGAGCACTCTCGTGAGAGTCTAGAAAATCCACAGCCGATGCAAAAACCTTTGCGTCATACCCAACAGAACTCAGCAGCGCGCATAGAGATTCCCGCACGGCCTCGTCGTCATCGACGACAGCAATTCTCTTCTCCATTGGCGACATTGGTTAAGTTTTCCATCGGTTTGCAGCGTCAGGACTACGCTATGCCATGGCCCGGACGCGTCATTGGCCTAGTTTAAAAAATGTAGTGGAGGCGGGGGATTCGCAAAATAAGGGGATATACGTAGTCTAATCTCTGGCGGCTCGATGGAAATAAAAGGCGGTAGGTGAGAGCAAGCCCTCTAAGATCGAGACTCTTCTGGCGCGATACCAGCCGCGATCGCGAGGCGCACAAGGTGTGAAAGGTTCTTGGCTTCCATCTTTTCGAAGACCCGTGCCCTATGGACCTCAACTGTGCGGGGACTGATACCAAGCTCATGGGCGATAATCTTGTTGAGATTACCGACGACAAGTTGCTCCAGCACATCGCGCTCGCGCGGCGTGAGGCGCGCTAGGCGGCCATGAAGGTCGCCGAGAAAAGATGTGTCATCGATCGTTTTTTTGCTGCGGGCGAGCGCCACACGCACGCTTTCCAGCAGAACATCGGCATCTACGGGTTTTTCTATAAAGTCGACCGCGCCCGCCTTCATGGCCTGAACGGCCATGGGCAGATCGCCATGACCGGTGATGATGATGACCGGGATCGTATCTTGGCTTTCGGCAAGCATTCCTTGCAATTCCAGACCACTCAGACCCGGCATGCGCACATCAAGGATCACGCAACCGCTCCGAGCTTGGTCAAGGCAATCAAGAAAATCTTGCCCGGAACCAAACGTCGCCACCGCCAAGCCTGAGGATTCGAGCAATACCTTCAATGAATCGCGGACGGCTTCGTCATCATCCACGACGAATACGGTCTGACTGTCAGTCATCTATTTCGTCGCTCTTCGGCGAGACGGGTAGCGCAAAATAGAAACTCATGCCCCGGCCGGGATTTTCTTCCGCCCAAAGACGGCCCCCATGATCTTCCGCGATCGACCGGCATATCGACAGGCCGACACCCATGCCTTCCGGCTTCGTCGTCACGAAAGACTGGAACAACCGATCTGAAATCTCCTCGTCCAATCCCGGTCCATTGTCCGTTACCGTAATTTCAATACAGTCGTCGTCGCTCAGATTTGTGCCAAGCACGATGTGGCCTTCCTTGCCGTCCGCGAGAGCTTCGACCGCATTTCGAACCAGATTGAAGACGACCTGCTGGATCCGTATCCTGTTGACCGTAATTGCCGGCAGATCCGGTGCGAGAGCCATTTCGAATTTGATATATTGCGCGGCATCACCGACGAGAGCAAGCTTGCTAGCTTCGGCTACGAGACCATTGATGTCTTCAAAGGATCGGTCCGCTTCGTCCTTTTTAATGAACGTGCGAAGCCCGCGAATGATATCGCTGGCGCGGCTTGCCTGCGCCGCTGCCTTATCCAAAAATTCGATGACTTTTTCCTGTGCGCCGCTGTCTCCCGTTTCAAGTGTGCGCTTGGACGCTTGAGCGTAATTCATCATCGCCGTCAGAGGCTGATTAAGCTCGTGAGCCATTTCCGATGCCAACTCGCCCATCGTGCTTAATCGCGATACATGGCTCAAATCCGATTGGAGCTTCCGCACCCGCTGCTCTGCTTCAATCCGGCGGCGCAAATCATGCGCGATCATAAGGATACAATCGCGGCCTTCAAAAACAGCGACGCTTGCTGACAATCGGGCCGGGATCCGGAGACCTCCTGCGGCGAGACAGGTTAGCGATTCGGTTTCCCATCGGCCGCGATCGCGCACCTTTGCCAAAAACTCTTCAACGTCTTTCGCGTCGTCCGCATGAATGTCAAATCCTGTCATTGACATCAGTTTATGGTGTTCAATGGCGAGCATTTTGCAAGCTTGCTGGTTGACGTCGAGAATTGCCCCGCTGTCTGCGTCCAGGAGAACGATGGCATCGTATGACGAGTCGAAAATTTTTCTGTAACGTTCTTCGCTTTCCCGCAGCGCGTCTTCAGCGCGCTTGCGTTCGGTGATATCGCGGAAAGATACGACCGCTCCGACCAGGGCGCCATCGTCCCAAACGGGTGTGCTGACATATTCCACCGGAAAGCTCGATCCATCCTTGCGCCAAAAGACTTCATCTGAGACCTGATGGACTTTGCCATCTGTGAAAGCGGCGTATATGGGGCACTCCAGCTTTGGATAAGGACGGCCGTCGGGGCGCGTATGATGGATGAGATCGTGCTGCCCAAGTCCGATCATTTCGTCAAGTTCGTAGCCGGTCATGCGGGCGGCTGCCGGATTCGCAAAAATTGTGTGTCCTTTTATATCCAGCCCATAAACGCCGTCGCCGGTCGCTTGCAAAATCAAGTCGCGGTAGCGGCGAAGCTGGTCTGTGTCTTGCTCGGTCATGATCTTCCTGATTCTAGTACACCATTCGGCTCTCGCCCGTTAGCAATGCCATGAACACTGGTGCCAATAGAAAACTTCAAGATAGACAGGAAAATGGTGGCTCTTTCTTCCTGGCTGATAGCACAAGATGTTCGAGCGGGCTCATGACCTCTGAAAGCGGTACATAAGGGCACAAGGAATATGTCTGCGAATGTCACCTCCTGGCATGAACGGGCCTGCTCGCGCGATAATTTACTTGGGTTTATTGATGCAAAACTGTCGATAAAGCCAATGGAGTCCGCTTATTGGAGTTGGGCAAACGCAACGGGAGTTGCTGTGGCCACCGTTTTTCACTCAGAGAGGCACCAGACGGACCCCGATCATCAGTGGGCGCTATTGTCAGCTTCATTGAAGAGCCCCACCGCTAAACCAGCGCCCACCCTTTGGTTGGTGAAGAAATTGGACCGCCCTGCCCCACCCCGCGGCCCGCCATTGGCCAAATGGGACACTATCGGTTAGATTGATCCCGTCTTTCTTTAACCAATGCATCCAAACTCGTCGACGGAAGTAGCCGCGCCCCGCTGCTTGGCAGCGCTCACGGCACTGACTTGTCGTCGCCGTGAGCGGATGCTGTTGTGGGGCATCGCTTATGAAGGTAGTTATGTTAGCGGCCGGGATCGGTGCCCGGCTTGGATTTAAGGCCACACAACCTCCGCCGAAGGTGTTGCTGCACTTCGGCGGCAAATCTTTGCTGCAATTCCATATCGAAATTCTCAGGCGGCACGGCATAGACGAGCTGGTGCTCGGCGTCGGTTATCACCACCGAGACATCGATCGCCAGATCGCAGAACTCGGGGCACAGGATTATGTGCGAACCGTGTTCAACGAAGATTTTGAAGAGGGCAACATTGTCACCTTGTGGACCCTGCGCCACGAATTATGTAGCGGCGGGCCGGTCCTCCTAATGGACGCCGACGTTCTCTACAGCGAAGAACTGGTCGAGCGTCTCGTCAACTCGCGCCACCAGAACTGCCTGCTCCTCGATCGTGGCTTCGATCCGGGCGATGAGCCTGTCAAAGTATGTGTCAGGGATGGCGAGATCGTTGAGTTCCGCAAATGGCTGAGTGCGGAATTTGATTTCTGCGGTGAATCGGTGGGCTTTTTCAAACTGTCAACCGAAGTGGCCAAGAAGATCATCATTCAAACCGAGCTCTATTTGTGCCAAGACCGCCGCCACGAACCTTACGAGGAGACGATCCGCGATGTTCTGCTGACCTCGCCTCGCGGCACCTTCGCATTCGAGGACATAACCGGCATGCCTTGGATCGAGATTGATTTCGTCGCCGACATCGAGCGCGCCAATGCCGAGGTCCTGCCGCGCATTCTGGCGGCGGAGAGCAAACGCCGCGCGGCAATGATAATCCAACGGGACATGGACCGAGGTGAGACACAAAGGCTGTGATCGGCATCGAAGCCTCACCGACCGCCCAGCTGATGGGCGCCTTGATCACCTCAGCCCTCTATGTGGCGACTTATTTATCCTTCGTCCGCCTGTTGAGATTTCCACGAAACTGGTGTCCGCCCAGCGTGCCGGCATCCCTGGCGACGGGGCTGTTGGCGGCCCTGACCGTGACGCTGGTGTCGCTGTCGCCCGATGGCATCGACCGTCCCGCCCTCGTCCTCTCGGCCGGATTTGTCGTCGTTCTATTTTTCATCATTGCGGCCCCAGCAATCGCCTTCCAACCGGCCTCCCGACCAATTGAATTCTTGGCCAAGCACGGTGACACCGCCGGACTGTGGCTGCTCGGCCCAGCCCTTCTCGCCGGCTTGGCCATCCCAAACATCAAGCTCCAGGCGGTCCTGGCGACCGCCATGGCCATCGAATTAAGTTGGTTCCTTCGCCAGCGTTGGGCCGGCCAGCGGCTATATCACTTGAACGATCACGATCTGTCAGTCCTGGAGACCCAGGCGAAGGGCGATCTTGTGGCCTTCCGGCGGCACCATGGCATCCGTGAACTGGTGCTATCGAAGGGCGCCGTCAGTTGGAGAGGTTGCGGGAAACGGACGCCACCCTGCCCGTTCAATCTCTACGTCAACCGTCTCGGCCTCAACACCGCGCCCTGCTGCCGCGCGCACATAGAGGACCTCAGCCATTATGTTGCCGCCTGCCTAAGCGAAATGGGGGTCGTGCACTGGCTGGAGGGCGGCAGCCTTCTTGGTGCCGTGAGGGAGCGGGGAGCGCTTCTCGATTGGGAGGACGACGTCGATATATCGGTTCTGCTCGACGATGACATGAGTTGGGAGCGGTTGGCGGCCGGGCTCACCGAGTGTGGCGCGCGGGATGGTTACTACGTCGACCTTTTCGAGAACAAAGGCCTCGTCTCGATTTCATTCGATGCGCCGAAACGATGGCCCTTCCGGTGGGAACGCAATCGCTTGCGCGGCGAGATCCGGGCCGACATAGCGATTTACCGCCAGGCGATCAGTCACGGTGAAGCAGTGCTCGAAAGGCGGAGCCACAAGGGCGCCATGCCAGCCACCGAGAGCGGTGGTTATGGCGTGCCGCGCGAGATCGTCTTACCGACATCGACAGTGCCATTTCTCGGCGGTGATTTTTCCTGTCCGAACGAAACCGAGGCGTATTTGGCCATGTTGTACGGCGACTTCAATAAAATCGAGTATACCTATGTCGATGCCGGACCAGCGAAAGCGCGCGCCCGAATTGACACTACCGGCGATACGCCGGTCAGGTAGCCGGCCGGCGACGAGCGATTGAGACGGGCAGAAATCCATGGTTTTAAGTTGGCGACTGTCATCATGAACTGTCGATCCCCTCTGGTGGCGGCA
>BFAS01000335.1 GCA_008974985.1 bacterium MnTg02 | reverse complement strand
GTCCCTATAGTGGGGATGATCCTACATTGCTTGACTTCGAATGCTCACTATATTGCTAATCAACTTCGAAGCGACGCGTGCTAAGCGAGAAATGAGATCAACAAATCGGATGATATCACAATGCAATTCTGTGGTAATTTGGGAGACGCGCCCGGACCAGACCAAAGATGGGCTTAAAACGGCCTCGATTCCCCCTATTTAGGTTGATAGTACGGTCGGATAGATTTTCTTGCGTGGGCGAATTCTTTGAAAGATCAAAAAGACTCAGATATTGATTTCGAGAAGGTAGCGGATGGAGTGCAGCTAGAGCAGGCTCATTCCGAGATGAACGATCCCTCGAACGAGATGCAATGGTATTTGGCCCGGGACGGTAAGCGTTACGGACCGGTGAGCGAGGATGATCTCCGCCGCATGTATGCGGTCGGAAAAATCAAACCGACCGATCATCTCTGGCGGCAGGGACTGACAGATTGGCGCGAAGCTTCCGACGTATCTGAATTGTTTGCGTCTGGATCGGATGGCGACGATCAAGCCCGGCCGCGCTTGGTCCGGCGTGCACGGCCCGAACAAGAAGCTGCGCGTGCGGGTTCATCTGATAATATTTTGCGTGCCGAACCGCTTGTGGATCGGCCTGAGCTCAACGCTGGCCGAAGGCAGGATCGTGCACTGAACCCGGAATTTCCCGGTGTTGGCGCGGCAGGAGACGTTTCCGATCCTCGATTTTTGGTCGTCCCGCAATATCAGCCGAAACGTTCTGTGGTGAGAACTTTAATATATGTCGTTGCAGCCATTCTCATTTTGGCGATTGGCGGCCTTATTGCTTTGCCGATGTTTTTACCCGCCGATTTGGTCCGCGATCAAATCGTGGCGTTGGTGAAAGCCGAAACGGGACGCGATCTCATTGTTCGCGGCAAAACAAAGATTTCCGCTGTTCCCAATTTGTGGCTCGAGCTTCGCGACGTAACGCTTGCCAATCCGAGTGGTGTTGCGGGTGATCCGCTTATACGTCTTGCGGCTCTCAATGTTGACTTGAAGATATGGCCGCTTTTGTCGGGCCGGGTCGAATTCGCGCAGTTTATCTTGAAAGACCCGCTCATAGCGCTTCGTATCGATCGCGACGGCCGCAAAAATTGGGTGTTTAAGACGAATAAGTCCGATGCGCCCGGTTTGGGGAGAAGTGATAAAACCGCCGGGGTTGAACATGCGCCGGGCATTGGGCGGACTTCTCCAAACGATATTGTTCATCCTGTCGGTTTTTTAGGATCTGCTCAAGCGGCCGCGCCGGATAGCGCTGGAATTGGGTCCTATTTCTTGCCTCGCGATATCCATCTCGGTGATGTTCGCGTCATAAATGGAACGTTGACCTTCAATGACGAACGGAACGGCGTGGAACACAAGGTCAATGCCATAAACCTCTCGGTTTCTCTCGAAAAACTCTCAGAGCCGATGAAGGCGGAGGGCGAATTTACCTGGCGCGCCGAGGAAGTTCTCTTGAAGGCGGATATCAATTCGCCTCTGGCCTTGATGGGCGATCAGTCGTCACCGGTCAATTTGAATATTAGTGCGCGGCATGGCTCAGCCGATTTCATCGGTAACATTTCACTTGCCGATGGGCTCAATTTAAGCGGTAACGGCAAGGCGAACGTCACGTCGCTCCGGTCTCTGGCCGCATGGTTCGGAATTCACGTTCCACCGGGCGCTGGTTTTGGTCCGATGTCTTATCGCTCGGCATTATCCGTGGACAGTCAGAATGTCGCCTTGAAAAAAGTGGTGTTCACGATCGATGGCATGAAGGCCGAGGGCGATATTCATGTGGATATCTCCAAGGACCGTCCTTACATCAAGGCGGATTTGACGCTCGATCGGCTCGATCTCAATCCTTATTTGGGCGGCGAATCTTCTGTCGATTTAAACAAGAATAGTTTGCGCGAAACTGAACAGAGATCGCTTACGCAGCTGATTGAAAAAATTAATACGTCTGAAGGCAAAGCGGAAAAAATTGGTTCGGATTCGCCGGAATCCGCGGCGTCATCGTCTCCAAATCGTATGGTTACGGCGAGTTTGGGCGGTGGTGACGATGATTTCTCTAAGGCGGTCGACGCCGATGTGACCTTGTCTGTCTCCGGCATTTTTTACGAGGCGATCAAAGTCGGTAAAAGTCGCTTGGTCGCTAAACTCAGCGGTGGAAATCTTACTGCAGATCTCAAGGAAGCTGAGCTTTACGGCGGTACGGCAACCGGGCAGATCGTTTTGAATAGCGGCAAGCCCCTACAAAAATTCTCAAGCGTGTTCGAATTGAAAAATGTCTCAGCGCTGCCTTTCCTCAAGGATGCGGCCACGTTCGATTGGGTCTCTGGCAAAGGTGCATTTGTCTTTGATCTCGTTGGCGCGGGTGCGACAAAAAAGGAGATTTTGGCAAGTCTGCAGGGTAAGGGCAAATTTACATTCACAGATGGCGCGCTGGAAGGCATTAATATTCCGCGCATGGTCCGCGCTTTTCAAAAGGGTCAGCTCTCGAACTGGTCTCGGGAGGAGAAGCTCAAGACGGACTTCAGCATTTTTTCAGCGAATTTCACAGTCGAGAAGGGACTGGCGAAAACCAAAGATATCACCTTTAAGGGCCCCCTTCTGCGCATCGATGGCAGGGGGACTGTCAACCTTCCAAAGGAAAAGATCGATCTCCGGCTCCAGCCCAAACTGGTCGTGAATTTTGATGGTCAAGCCGGTCAACAAGATAGTGCCGGTTTCAATTTTCCGCTTCGGATCAAAGGATCTTGGCATAAACCCAAGATTTCGCCGGATATCGAGGGCATTGCCAACAATCCCGAAGCAATCGGGGAGGCCGTCGCGCAAGCCAAGAAAACGTTGGACGATTTGAAAAAAGGTAAGTTCAAACCAAAAAATTTCGAGGATCTGATCAAAGGAATTTTGAATAAGGATGACCGTGAGGCAGGAGGTGGTCCGCGAGTTCAATAGGGTTCAGCGGACCGGACCGCGCCAGCTTGTCCAACGATTTCCTGCCGTAAGTGTTGGCTTAGGTTCCGTATATGCTGGAGCCTTCCTTGTGTGCTAGAGCGTATTCGGTTCTGATTGATTTGGAACGACGCTCAAACTTCTTTGTTCAAGCATGATCTTTACCGAAAACCGGTGCCGATTTTTCGGGATCATGTTATAGAACGCGCGAAACAGATACGTCCCCAGATCTTATAAAGCCCGCTTTTCTTGTCATGGTTCATCCATCCGATAAAGCCAGTGCGCCACGAGTTGGCATTGTCAGCCTAGGCTGTCCCAAAGCGCTCGTTGATTCCGAACGGATCATCACAAAGCTGCGCGCTGAGGGGTACGATATTGCGCCGACTTATGAGAACGCCGACGTCGTGCTCGTCAACACGTGTGGTTTCCTCGACAGCGCTAAGGCGGAGTCCCTCGATGCCATAGGTGAAGCAATGGCGGAGAACGGCCGGGTGATCGTCACCGGATGTCTCGGCGTCGAGGAAGACCGTATTCGCGCGCAATATCCAAATGTGCTCGCCGTCACCGGGCCGCATCAATATGAAGCGGTCATCGAGGAAATTCACAAAGCAGCACCCCCGCTACATGATCCTTTTCTTGATCTCGTGCCGCCGGAAGGTTTGCGCCTAACGCCGCGCCATTACGCTTATTTGAAAATTTCCGAAGGTTGCAATAATCGCTGTTCTTTCTGCATTATTCCGCGCTTGCGCGGGCGGCTTGCAAGCCGCCCTGCCGCTCATGTGCTGACTGAGGCGGAGCATTTGGCCGCTGCCGGGGTCAAGGAGCTTTTGGTCATTTCCCAAGATACGAGCGCTTATGGGCTCGATCTCAAATATGCGGCAAGTGAGTGGCGGGGGGCTCCGGTCAGCGCCCGGTTTCAGGATCTAGTGCAGGCTTTGGGAACGCTCGGTGTTTGGGTGCGTTTGCATTACGTCTATCCCTATCCCCATGTTGATCAGGTTATGGCGCTGATGGCGGAGGGTTTGGTGCTGCCCTATCTCGACATCCCCTTCCAGCATGCGAGTCCGTCAATTCTCAAAGCCATGCGGCGGCCCGCTCATCAAGAAAAGACCTTGGACCGGATCCGCTCCTGGCGGTCGCAAGTCCCAGATCTCGCGATCCGCTCGACCTTCATTGTCGGATTCCCCGGTGAGACCGAGGAGGATTTCCAAATCTTGCTGGACTGGCTGGAAGAAGCCCGTCTCAACCGTGCAGGTTGCTTTATTTATGAAAATGTTGGTGGCGCTCAAGCAAACGATCTCCCTGATCATATCGCCGAGGACGTTAAGGCAGACCGCTACCGGCGGTTCATGGAAAAGCAGCAAGAGATTAGCGCCGAACTTCTGAGCGAGAAAGTTGGGAAGAAAATAAATGTCATCATCGATGAGGTTGATGAGGAAGGGGCCATCGGCCGTTCCGAGTGGGACGCACCAGAGATCGACGGCAATGTGTTTCTAAATGGCGAGACGGACGTTCAGCCCGGCGACATCGTGACGGTCAACATCGAACATGCGGATGAATATGATCTATGGGGCCAACGTGCCGACGGCTAGAACTTTTTAGGAAAATTTGGAGGCCGACGGCGTCTTAACCGCCGCCGCGCTGGAAGGCTTTATCGAATTTGGCGAGGAACTCTGTTTGCTGCGCCTCGTCCAACGCTTCAAAGGAGAGCGAGACGCGCGCACGGGGCAGCGACAGGAGGCCGCCCATTGTCACATCGGCGAGCGGCTCATACGCGATCGCGACGGATCCAGTGCCATAGCTGATCTTTGCCGCGTCACCGGACATTTCCGCGGTCGAATCTTGTGTCAATCTTGCCAGAGAGCGTCGGAACTCTGCCGACGTCAGCGACATTGTCTTTTCGATGGTGCTTTTAACGTTGCTCACGCCGCGCGGTCCTCAATTGCGAAATCACGATGTTTTGCCGTCGCCAACCATCCACAATTATTCCAATCAGGCTCTCTTGTTCTCCACAAGGCGAATCGGATCTCCTGTAAAGGCCTAGCATCGCCGTTCGGGAATCGGTCCGGTCGGGCTTTGCTCAATGCGGGGGCCAGCATGGCAAATTTTAGGACGCATCTTGCAGTTGGAACGGTTGCAAGCGGTTTGATGGCGACAATGACGGCGGCGGCTGATTTGACGTCGTCGCAACAAATCATCTCCCTGGCACTTGCCGGCGCACTCGGCAGTGTGCTGCCCGATATCGACCTGCAAAAATCGCGCTCATCGCGAATCATATTCTTTTTCCTCGCCCTGTTTCTCGCTTTCTGCGTTCTTTTCTCGTTCGTAGCTCAATATTCTATTCTCGAAATGTGGATCTTGTGGGTGAGTATTTTCCTAGGTGTTCGCTATTTCGGTCAATTGGCGTTTCATAAACTTGCCGTGCATCGCGGCATATTTCATTCGGTCCCCGCGGGTCTGTTCTTCGGATTCTTTACCGCGATTGTGTTCCACAATGTCTTTGGAGACAAAGCAGCGGTCGCCTGGCTCGGCGGAGCCTTTATGTTTTTTGGCTATATCGTCCATCTGGTGCTTGACGAAATCTACAGTGTTGATTTTGACAATAACCGGATAAAGAAATCCTTTGGAACCGCGTTGAAACTCTTCGATTTCCGCCATGTAGGCGCGTCCATCGCCATGACGGCTGCGATGGTTCTCATCTTTTTTGCAACGCCTCCCTATGAAAGCTTCGTCGATATTTTCACGCAAAACGATGTCAGCGCTTTCTTCGAAAGACGTCTTCTCCCTGAGGAAAGTTGGTTTGGGCTTGATGTGAAGCTGCAAAAACTTACCTTGTTCTTCGAAAATTTTCGGGGCATGGCGCCGGCAGTGGATTCAATGCCCGTTGGATCACTACCGGATACGCCGACAAGCGCTAACTAACGCGCTTTGAGGTGAGGTGCGTGCGGTTCGCCGCCCGGAAAACGCGCCAAGACAGAGAGCCAGAGCCCTTTTAGAGAATTCAGAGTTCTCTGAAAGGGTTCTGCTGTGTCACATCAAGAGATATTATCCACCCGCAATAGGTGGCCAGACGGCAACCGTGTCTCCGTCTTTCAGCAGTGTCTCATCTGCGGTAGCTGGCGGGGCGTAATGGCCGTTCACAAGGATTAAGTGACAGGTCTCCCTCGGGACTCGCCGGGCCGATAATAAGTCACCGATCGTTGCCGTGTCCGGGATATCGAGAGAAATAGCGTTTCGCTCGGCATTCGGCGGCAAAAAAGTGCTCAGAGAGGCAAAAAGCTTAAGCGTCACATTCATGCGGGACTAATTCCTTGCGCCGTGGCGACATAGGCTTCAGCGAGCCGTTGTGGCGATTTGATGAGCTTGTCCCGCCAAGCGCCAAGACGCAAGCCGGTTTGAATAAGGCCGCGCACCACGCCGATATGCTCCGTCAAGCCTACGGTTTGCGCGCCCACAAGCTTGTCGCCATCGAACTCAAGGCGGAGATATTTACTATGCACCTCATCAACGCTACGCGTACTGTCGCCGCCGTCGACACCCATCCAGGAGCCGAAAGAACTCGAGATCAGTCCGATCGTGTCGAGCACATTCATATTTAAGCTGCCCTCATGAGGCGTGGGCTGACCGGCCATGTTGAGCGCCGCGATGCGGCCATGTTCGACGGCTGTTGGCTGGATCGCCAGCACGCTATATTCCCCGGTCGACATGTCCTTTGCCTGAGCGACATCGCCCGCGGCGTAAATATCGGGAACATTCGTCGCCATATGGTTATCGACCTTGATACCGTGATCTATGGTGATCCCGCTTGACGCCAGGAAGCCGATATTCGATTGCACCCCCGCCGCGACAACGAGCAGTTTTGCTGGGAGCGTATCGCCGGAACTGACATGAATGGTCAATCCATCAGCGTTTTGCTCTACTTTGGTGACCTCCGTACTGGTTAGGATGGTGATGCCCTTGGTCTCGCACCAGTTCTTCAACATGGCGCCCGCCGTTTCATCCATCATGCGCGGCACCATACGGTCCTCTCTTTCGACGACCGTAAGCTTGACTTCTTTCTTGACCAAAGCCTCCAAAATAATCGATCCGATAAACCCGGCGCCCATAAGGACCACCGGCTGATCTCGCTCGGCGAGATGGATGATGTTACGGGCATCCTCAAGTGTCCAACAGGCGTGCACGCCCGGTGACTTCAGGCCGTCAATGCGCGGCCATATCGGGCTGGCGCCCGTGGCAATCAACAAGGTGCCATAGTCAAGCTCTGACCCGCCTGCGAGTTTTAGTTTTTTTTGTCCGACAAAAATCGCGTCCGCGCGGCCCTGCACATAGTCAATATCCAACGATCCGTAATGGCTGGCATCAGTGCGGAGATAGGTGCCCACTTCGCCAATGTCGCCAGATAGATAGTAGGGGATCGCCATGCGCGAATAGGGGGGCTCAGGCTCGCCCCCAATGAGTGTGATCTTGGCGGCCGGATCGGCCTTCCGAAGCGTTTCAGCTGCGACAACGCCGGCGGGTCCGGCGCCGAGAATGACATGGTGCATCGATTTTGCCCTACTTATACTTTGCTGCCTGCTCTTCACCACCACCGTTGGTCATCCTCTCAAGGAGAGAGTGTGACAGGGTGGCGGAGCTTGCCATTATCATCCCCGCGCCGGATCCGGCGTTCTATAATTCGAGACGCGACAGCGTCTCATTCGTCGGCACGCCCTCGGTTGTCCAGCCGCGCAACTCGTAATATTCCGGCAGCATCTTATCGAGGCCGCTGACCAAACCCTTGGCCGGTCCGGTCTTGGCAGCATCCTTCATAAGCCGTTCCGGCAGCTTGTCGTCGGCGGCGGTAAAGCCGGCATTATTGTTGAACTGACGCTCCAGGTTCCAAACGCGCTCTCCGACTTCCAGAAGCTTGTCGACGGTCCATTCGCCCTCGCAAGCGGCATTAATCTGCGGTGCGATATCTTCGAGCGTCCAGGCAAAGGTTGTGAATATGCAGAGCCCGGAAGAGTCCACCGCTGACGTGGCATCTTGAAAAGCCTTGACCAGCTCGGCTTTGCCGTCGGTGGTGAGCGGATCTGTTTTTTCTGGGATGCCGAGGATTTCGGACGACACGGTATAGCTTCTGAGGTGACAGGCGCCACGATTGGATGTGGCATAGGTGAGACCCATGCCCTGAATTGCGCGCGGATCATAGGCCGGGAATTCCTGCCCTTTCACCGTCATGGAAAGTTCAGGCCGGCCATATTTGGCGCATAGCCGCGCTGAGCCCTGCCCAAGTTCCTTGCCGAATCCTTCCGCCTTGCCGACCATCTCTGCTGATTTGGTCAGCGCTTCCGCCGAGCCGAATTTGAGCTCAAGACCACCTGTCATCTCGGTGGTGATCAACCCCTCTTCAAAGAGCTCCATCGCGGCACCAAGCGTCGATCCGAAGGAGATGGGATCGATCCCTTGCTCGTTGCAGAGAAAGTTGGCGAAGGTGAGCGCGTCGAGATCCTTGATCCCAGTTGCAGCGCCCAGGGCCCATGCTGCTTCATATTCAAGACCGCCCGAGGCCTGCCAATATTCAGGTCTGTTGACGACTGTATAATGTTCCTCATTGACCTTGGAGATCCGGCCGCAGGCAATTGTGCAGCTGAAACAAGCCTGGTTGGCGAGCAAATTAGGCTTGCCGTTCTTGCCGCTCGGCTCGGCCATGGCTTCCGCCGAAATGTCACGCGCCCCGTCAAACTGCACGTCTCTTGAATTGATGGACGGAAGTGCGCCGGCTTCGTTAATGACATTCATTAAGACTTGCGTGCCGTAAGTCGGTAATCCCTCGCCGGTCACGGCATTGTCGGCGAGCACCTTTTTGGCATCGCTGGTTACCTTCATGAAGTTTTTGAAATCTTCGACTTTGACACCACCGGTGCCTCTGACCGCGACGGCCTTGAGGTTCTTCGATCCCATGACGGCGCCGACGCCGGACCGGCCCGCGGCCCGGTGCAAATCATTGACGATGCAAGAAAAGAGCACTTGGTTTTCGCCAGCGATACCGATGGCGGCCACATGCATCATCGGGTCCTGCAGCTCGGGCTTGATGGCGGCGTTCGTTTCCCAAACAGATTTGCCCCACAGGCCGGACGCATCGACCAGGTCGACTTTGTCATCGATTATGGTGAGATATAACGGAGAGGGCGCGCGGGCCTCGAAAATAATCAT
>BFAS01000334.1 GCA_008974985.1 bacterium MnTg02 | reverse complement strand
CCGGCGAGAACCGGGCGATTTTCACCGATCGTTGATGGCCCCTAAGGGCGGCAATCTCTTGTCCAGTGGCGACATCCCAGATCCGCGCCGTCCGGGCCCGGGAGGCGGTGACAACACGCGTGCCGTCGGGGGAAAAGTGCGCACTCCATACGAAGTTTTCATGGCCTCCAAGGACGCGATCCCAATATCCACCAGGTTGGGGCGCATTTTTCAGACGTTGCTCTGCTTCTGGTACGTAAAGCCGGAACCGGCGCGAGAACGCGCTCGATTTTTCATCCCGCAATCCTTCGAGCGCCAACAGCCATCCGGTGACGGCGTCATTCTTCTCGATTTCGTTTTGCGCAAGATCGCTTAAATAGAGAGATTGGCTTTTCAACGATTGCCGCAACTGATCATATGTTGACCATCCGGCCAGGAGTGCGCCCGCCGCGACGAGCAGCGAACCATACGCTATAATTCTGTTGCGCCACCGCTCGCGCGCTAACTGCATATCCCCATGTTGGTTAACGCTGTCGGAATCGCTGCCTGAATAGGACGCGGCGGCTTCGGACTCCGTGTGCTGTTTTGGCTCACCCTGCGCCATAAATTACCCCTTCAACTCAAGTGTTGAAGGGAGTTTATCGCGATCAACGACTAAGTATAAAGGGTTGAAATCAAGATACGTTAAAATCGATATAGCCGCTGCCTTCGGGCAATGGCCGAGCAGCACGATTGTAACGGCCTAAATCGATCAAAAATCAATTTCCGGATGCCACAATTCTAGCTTAAGACTCTTTGTCTGCCTCTGCCTCTGCCTCTGCCTCTGCCTCTGCCTTTGGCTCTTCCTTTGCCTCTTCCTCTGCCTCTTCTTCTGCCTTTGGCTCTTCCTCTGCCTTTGGCTCTTCCTTTGGCTCTTCCTTAAGCACTTCAAGTTTGGCGAATACGGAATCGGCGTCAGGAACCTCTTCTACAGTCGGTTCGGGCGCAGGCGTGTCGAATACTTCGTCCGCGACGAACACACGGTTCTCTTCCTCGGCGGGCTCCGGTTGTTCAACAATGATCAACGTCGCCGTTTGACCAATGAGCTGTTGTGCAGGTTCCGCGATGGTCTCTTCCGTTGGCAGCAACGTTCCTGCTTTCCCGGTTTTCCCGGCTTTCTTTTCAGCTTGCTTGCGCTCCCGCTCTAAGCGACGGGCTGCCCGTTGAACCGCTGAGTCCAAATCAGTTTGCGAGCAAAGTCCAAGGGTCACCGGATCAGCCGGCTGCAAGTGGGCTGAGTTCCAATGGGTGCGCTCACGAATGGAATGAATGGTCGGCTTGGTGGTGCCGACGAGCCGCATAATCTGCGAATCCTTTAGCTCCGCGTGACTGCGCAGCAGCCAAAGAATGGCATTTGGCCTATCCTGACGGCGCGACACGGGCGTATAGCGGGGGCCGCGCTTGGTCTTGACTTCCGGGATTTCGACTTTCGGTTCGGAGAGCTTGAGTGTGTGGCTCGAATCCGCCTGCGCGTCGCGGATCTCGTCGCGGGTCAGTTGGCCGGAGGCGATCGGATCCATGCCCTTGATACCATGGGCGACGTCGCCATCCGCAATGCCTTTAACTTCTAAAACATGCAGGCCGCAGAACCTGGCGATCTGGTCGAATGTCAGCGATGTATTGTCGACGAGCCAGACGGCTGTTGCTTTGGGCATCAAAGGTGTTCGTGTCATCAAAACGTCCTCACCTCTCCAAACTCCAACGGAGCAAGAGCGAAATTTCATTCTCATTTCTGGGATTAGGCTTAATATAGGACGCCGCGCCGAAAGACGCAATTGTCAGCTTTAACCGATTTGTCATTTGGCTATTCTGACGGTTCAAAACCGCAGCGTCAGGTGAGTTTTCGAGTTATTCAGGTCTTTGACGTGCGCTCGTGAGGGGCAACAGGTTCATAAATCATTTTACGGTCCAGCGATTGCCGCCGCGCCATTCCCTGATGTTAAATTGCAGGACGGATTTTCGTCCGTGCGTTGGCAAGCGTAAGGGAGGCGTTTACGGACCTTGAAGACTTCGAACCAAAGCAAACCTCGGACTATGAAATTGGAGCGGATTTCTCAACCTTGTCTGTCAGCGAACTTGAGGATCTGATTGAGAAATTAGAGACCGAGATTTCCAGAATATAGGACCGCCCTTTCCGAAAAGACCTTATCGCTAAGCGCTGCAGATTCGGTCTTTAAAAACTAAAGCCTTATGGAAAATGGGCGGTCATGGTTCGTTTCGTAGAGTTCTTTGCGGGGTCGTCACGCACCACCCGGTAAGGAAACTGGCCCGGCATTAGGTTAATGCCGAAAAGTAAATTTGCGTATCTAGTGAATTCGGGGTCGCGTTAACAATTTGTTAGGAAGTAACTGCTTATTATCCATCATATCCAGTCATCTGGATGTTGAGTGGCTCCTGTCCACTCTGTTTGACGCCTCCCTGTTAACTTTCTGAGCCGCCGTTGGCGGCTCTTTTTTTTTTCCGGACTCGATAGTCTTATTCTTATGATAATTCCTGTTAACCTAATAATATGTGGATTAACCATAGTGTGGTCTAACTTCGGCCGAACGGTCCTGTTTGTGATAGGTTACTTCGGGCGGAGCATAGGTAGCGTATAGCGAGTTTGTAATGACAAGCATTTCGAACGTTGATAGCAGCCTTGACGAGAATAGTGTGACCATCGCGTTTGGCGAGAGATACGCGGTTTCCGAACAATTTGGAGAGATGTTTCGAGAGGGCATGGCGCTCGTCGAGGAAACGGCTGCATATCTTGATGGCGATGGGCGGCGCGAATCGAAGGAACTGTCAACGTCAGCATCGCTCGCATATGCGACAGAAAGCATGCGTCTGACGACGCGGCTGATGCAACTTGCCTCTTGGCTTCTTATTCGCCGCGCCGTTAATGATGGCGAGATGACCCGGGAGCAGGCGCTCGAAGAAAAGCACAAAGTTAAACTTCAGACCGTCGGGCGCGCCGAACACACAGAAGGGTTCGACGAACTCCCAAACAGTCTCAAAACGCTTATTCGCGAAAGTTTCCGGCTGCATGACCGTATTGTGGTGCTAGACCGGCTTATTCATGATGAGCCCAAGATGTCCAATGGATCTGGAGCCAATCCATTACACGCGCAGCTTGATCAATTGCGCATGGCATTCGAGGTTCAGGTGCCGACCACGGAATAAGCAAGTCCGCTAATCGATCGCTATATCCTGCAAATTCATTGGCAATTGCGCGCCGACGCATGAGGCAAGATGCGGCCGCGATTACCGTAATCTCTGAAGTTATGCGGATAATTCCCAAGGAAATTATGAGCCAATCATAATTTCCTTTGGCAAGCGCGACTGCGTGGTCCGCACCCTATGGTGGTCAAGCCTGCGTGGCGCCTGAACGCCCACCGGTCATTTCTAATAACCGATGGTATAAGCCGTCAGGGCCTACTTCAGAAAACCCTCATATTTCTTTTTGAATCTCGACAGTCGGCCACCGCGGTCTATCAAATGCTGGCCGCCACCGGTCCATGCCGGGTGTGTCGTCGAGTCGATATCTAATTTCAGTGTGTCACCGTCCGAACCATATGTCGAAAAGGTGTCGTACTCGGTGCCATCCGTCATGACCACTTTAATTTTGTGGTAATCAGGGTGAATTTCTTTCTTCATCTGCTAACACTCTCTTATCGGCGCCCATTAAGGACCCAGGTCCAAATGATTTAACAGTTTGGCGCGACACGTCTAATATTAGGACTTTCGCTTCCTATATCGGATGCGACGCCGACAGACAACCATGAGTTTGGCAATGCCAGATATTTGACAGCAATTGAAGCCGTGATTCTCTTGCTTCTTGCTGCCGCTCTCGGGCATTGTCCAGGCAATAAAAGACGGCCATAAAGCCTTAGGTCCAAAACTACAATGGCAATGTAATGAGGTCCGCGTCGGGGAGTTATGAAGATTTGTCTGTAGTACACCGAAATTCGAACGAGCAGGGCCGCCCTGCCGCGAGCGATGCAGATATATCGGAACGCTCGAATGCCAAAGCGCCGAGGCAGCCGCTTCGGCCCCTGATGACGCTGAAGCCATATATTTTGAGCCACAAGCCTGTGCTCGTCGCGGCGCTTATCGCCCTTGTAGCGGCGGCTGGCATCATGCTGCTTATCCCGCTGGGCGTCAGGCGGATGATCGATCTTGGTTTTTCGGCGGACAATGTTGCGTTTATCGATCGATATTTTCTGATGATGATCGGTCTCGGGGCCGTCCTCGCGATTGCCAGTGCTGTGCGATTTTATTGCGTGACATGGCTTGGCGAGCGCGTGGTCGCAGATCTTAGGGCGGATATATTCGCCCATCTAACGTCGCTAAGCCCGGTTTTTTACGAGAATAATCACTCTGGCGAAGTGATGTCGCGGCTGACCGCCGATACGACGCAAATCAAGGCGGCCGTGGGTTCGGCGGCTTCGCAAGCGCTGCGCAATCTTGTCATGTTGTTCGGCGCGGTTGCGATGATGATTTGGACGAGTCCTCAACTCTCGGCCCTTGTGCTGGCGGCGACGCCGTTTATCGTGCTTCCCATCGTCGGCTATGGGCGCTCCGTCAGAAAACTATCGCGGCTGGCGCAGGACACGCTCGCCGATGCCTCGGCTTATGCCAGCGAAAATCTCGCCGCCGTGCGGGTCTTGCAAGCGTTTACACACGAGCGGACAGCCATTGGCCGTTTTACCGCCTCGGTGGAAGACTCATTTGACGCGGCGAGAGCGCGGATGCGCGCCCGCGCGATTTTAACGGCTTTGGCAATTTTTCTGGTCTTTGCGAGTGTTGTCGGCGTTCTTTGGTACGGCGCGCAGGAGGTGCTCGCCGGCGCAATCACTGGCGGCCGTCTGGGGCAATTTGTTCTTTATTCCGTGTTTGCTGCGGCATCGATGGGGGCGGTCACCGAAATTTGGGGAGAGGTCCAGCAAGCCGCAGGTGCCGCCGAGCGCCTTGCGGAGCTGTTGCAGATCCAGCCGGAGATCCGATCGCCGAAGCATCCGGTCGCCATGCCCGTTCCGGCGAAAGGCGAAATTGTCTTCGAAGAGGTGAACTTTTCTTATCCCACGCGGCCTGAGTTGCAGACGCTCGAAAACGTCTCATTTCGCATCGAACCGGGAGAAACAGTGGCCATTGTCGGCGCGTCAGGTGCCGGCAAAAGCACAATCTTTAATCTTCTTTTGCGGCTGTATGACGCGACAGAGGGCGTAGTGAGAGTGGACGGCGTGCCAGTTCAGAGCGCTGATTTAAAAGAGCTTCGCCAGCGTATAGCGCTCGTGCCCCAGGAGACCGTGCTCTTCGATGACACTGTCATGGAAAATATCCGCTACGGTGCGACGGGGGCCGATGAGGCTGCGGTTCGCAGCGCCGCCGAAGTCGCCCTTGCGGATGAGTTTGTGGCGCTTTTGCCCGGCGCCTACGACACGCCTCTCGGCGAGGCGGGGTCAACACTTTCCGGCGGGCAGCGCCAGCGAATAGCCATTGCACGAGCGCTGCTACGAGATGCGCCCATATTGCTGCTTGATGAGGCAACCAGCGCTCTCGACGCCGAAAGCGAGAAGCTTGTGCAATTGGCTCTCGAAAACGTCATGAAGGGCCGCACAACCCTGGTGATCGCCCATCGTCTCGCAACGGTCCAGCGTGTTGACCGCATTTTGGTTATGGACCAGGGCCGTATCGTTGAGACAGGCACGCACCAATCGCTTGTCGCAAAAGAAGGCATTTACCGGAGGTTAGCGGAGCTTCAATTCGCGCCGCAGGCGATCGCTAGCTAGAGTATTTTCGGCACATACGGAAAATGCTTTGACAGCATTATACCAAAGGAAATTATGATTGACTCATATTTCCTTTGGCAAGCGCGACCGCGCGCCGCACCTAATGGTGCGTAAGCCTGCGTGGCGCCTGAACGTCCATCGGTCATTCCCGATGACCGATGGTATTTTGAGCTCCTATTTCTCAGTGAGTTTCAGCTCGATACGACGATTGCGGCGCAGCGCGCTCTCGGTTTGGCCGGCGCTTAAGGGTTGGAACTCTCCAAATCCGGCCGCCACCAGCCGCTTTGACGGCACGCCTTGTGAGACGAGATATTTAACAACAGCGATCGCCCGCGCTGTCGAAAGCTCCCAATTGGTGGGAAATTTTGGCGTAGCAATTGGTCTTATGTCCGTATGGCCGTCGATCCGGAGCACCCAATTGATCTGGCTTGGAATCTCTTTGTTGATGCCAAACATAACCTGAGCCAGCTTCGCGAGCTGCGCTTGGCCGTCGGGATTAACTTCATCGGACCCGGATGGAAACAACACTTCGGCTTGGAAAATGAACCGGTCGCCAACGACTTGAATATCTTCCCGGTTTCCAAGCACTTCGCGCAGGCGTCCGAAAAATTCAGACCGGTAGCGCGAAAGCTCTTGGACTTTTTTGGCAAGCGCGACGTTCAAGCGACGGCCAAGGTCGGCTATTTTCGCCTGGCTTTCCGTATCCCGGGTTTCCGAGGCTTCGAGCGCCCCCTGTATGGCAGCGATTTGCCGGCGCAATGCGATCAAATGCTGGTTGAGAAGTTCAACCTTGGCGAGTGCGCTTGCGGATAATTCCTGTTCCTTGGAAAGATCGCCGGTGAGTGCCGATAGCTGGGTTGCCGCCGATTTGCTCTTGTCGCCTTCGAGCCCGATCAACCCTTGCAATCGCTTCCTGTCGCTTTCTGAGGAGGACAGGCTCGCGGTCAAGCTTGCGAGATTCTCCTCAAGGGATTTCTTTTGCGATTTTTCAAGGGACAAGAGATCCGTCAGTTGCGCAATCTGAGAATTAAGGCGGGCGAGGACAGTGTCTTTACCGCTGGCTTCTTGTGTCACGAAATATTGCGCGATCATGAAGACCGACAGCAGAAACGTCACAACAAGCAGCAGCGTGGCCATGGCGTCGACGAAACCGGGCCAATACTCTGCCCCCGTCGTTGCTCTGCGAGACCGGGCGTAGCGCATACGCGGTGTCCCTATTTGACTCTATGGGTGAAATCGCGCAGCGCGGCGGCAAGCTCTGTTTGCTGCGCTGCTTGCTCATCAACCCACTCGCGGACAACTTTCTGCTCGGCGCGCATTTGTTTGACGAGGCGGTCGATGCCGCGCGCAAGCTCGCGAACAGCTTCGTCCGATTGACCCTGCCCATTTTCGAGACCCATCTGTATACGGTCTCCAAGATCAGCAAGGGAGCGCTGCATATCCATGAAGGCAAACCTCATATCCGAAGAAGCGCTGCCACCGCCGCTGGATTCCGCGAGGGTCAGCTCGGTGATGTTGGATAGCCAATCCTCAAGCTCGTTGTAGAACCGGTTTTGTGATTGCGAAGCCTGTAAATCCAGGAAACCGAGGACGAGCGAACCGGCAAGTCCGAAGAGGGAGGAGGAAAACGCCGTGCCCATTCCCTTCAGGGGGGCTTCGAGGCCACTTTTAAGTTCCTCAAAAATAACAAGGCTATCGCCACCGCCTGTATTCAGCGACGCTATCGTCTTGCCGACTGATTGGATTGTTTCCAAAAGTCCCCAGAATGTGCCGAGTAGGCCGAGAAAGATCAGAAGGCCGATAAGATATCTCGAGGTATCGCGCGCTTCATCAAGGCGCGAGCCGATCGAGTCCATTATTGACCGCATTGACGTCGTCGAGAGCGCGATCTGTCCGGTCCGGTCGCGCATCATGGTCGCCATGGGTGCCAGCAGAACCGGCATACGCTCGACCGACAGGCCGGGATCTGCGACCCTGAAACTATTGATCCAGCGAATTTCGGGATAAAGCCTGAATATTTGACCGATA
This sequence comes from bacterium MnTg02, assembly GCA_008974985.1. Taxonomy (GTDB): domain Bacteria; phylum Pseudomonadota; class Alphaproteobacteria; order Rhizobiales; family BFAS01; genus MnTg02. Next base: position 7,359 of record BFAS01000334.1, on the reverse strand, counting down.
GCGTAAAGAATCCCAAACAGCAAAACAGCAAATATGAGGCCGTTTAAAGCTGGATTGGACCAAAAGGCTCTTAAGATTTGCTCATACAGAATTGCTCCCAAAAATCCGATCAAAATCAGAAATATGAACATGCGTACCAGGAAAACCTGGGGTTTTGAGAGTGTGCTGTGCAGGCTTGATCGTTCCATTTTTGATGTTTGCTGCTCTAAAGTTGAGTCCTGGTTACAAATGCTACAAGGAGACTAGCGGATTTCCGAGGCTTGAAAAACAGCTACTTTAAGTCGAATGGTAAACGCGGGTTCAGGGATATGTAACCTATGAGCATTTGCTGATGAGTTTTCGGAGGTCGTTGGTAACGGCTTCGTTGCCGGCAACAATACCTCCTTCTTCGAACATTTCTTGGCGGCCATCCAGATCCGTTACATAGCCGCCAGCCTCACGAACGAGTACAATACCGGCGGCTATATCCCAAGAGCTCAAACCACGCTCCCAGAAGCCGTCGAACCGCCCGGCGGCGACCCAGGCAAGATCGCATGCTGCAGATCCGGACCGCCGGATACCTGCGACTTCAGGCATAATTACCCGACATTCGCGCAAGAATATGTCATGCCCGTCACGGCCGCGATGGGGAATGCCCGTGACCATGACGCAATTCTCAAGATGCGAGCGGGCCGCAACTCTTATGCGCCGGTCGTTTAGAAAACTACCTTTGCCCTTTTCAGCGGTAAAAAATTCCGCCGTTGCGGGATTGTAGACGAGGCCGGCCACCAGTTCGCCATCGCGTTCCAGTGCAATCGAGATCGCGAATTGCGGGATGCCATGCAGAAAATTCGTGGTTCCGTCCAAGGGATCGACGATCCAGCGATGAGATTCGTCCGGCCCGTCGACGACCCCGCGCTCTTCCATCAGAAAACCGTAGCCGGGGCGTGCGCGCGAAAGTTCCTTGAAGAGGATGTCCTCAGCCTTAAGGTCCGCAGCGCTAACGAAATTCGCAGGCCCCTTAACCGAGACCTGGAGATGTTCCACTTCTCCCAAGTCGCGCGCAAGGGATCGCCCAGCTTTCCGGGCGGCCGTGATCATCACATTCATGAGGGCTGACGCGGGCATGAGAACGGTCTTGCTGTTGCGGGTTTCCAGTTAAGTACGGATAAGGCAGGCGATATATGGCGGCGCCAAGAGTCAATTAGAATTTAACTTACCGCGATCGGCGACCACATCTCCAGCTTACTCTGCGCGGCGCACATAAGTGAGCTCATTGGTATCAACAATGATTTTCTCTCCGTGTCCGACAAACGGCGGCACCATTACGCGGATGCCGTTCTCCAATATTGCCGGCTTATAGGACGATGTCGCCGTTTGGCCTTTTACGACGGGTTCTGTTTCCGAGACCTCGAGAGCAACTTGATCCGGCAGAGAAATCGCGATCGGCTTTCCTTCATGGCTTTCGACTTTCACTTGCATACCGTCCTGCAGGAAGGCCGCACGGTCATCTAGAAAATCTTCGGCGATTTCGATTTGTTCGTAGGATTCAAGATTCATGAAGACGAGCATGTCGCCCTCTTTATAAAGGAACTGATAGTCGCTTTGCTCAAGGCGGACCCGTTCGACCGTTTGCGAGGATCGAAACCGCTCATTGAGCTTCGTGCCGTCGATGAGGTTCTTCAGTTCTACCTGCGCAAAGGCGCCGCCCTTACCCGGTTTGACGTGCTGGGTTTTCACCGCAACCCAAAGCCCACCCTTATGCTGGATGACATTGCCGGGGCGGATTTCATTGCCGTTCATTTTCATCTGATTTGAGAAATGCCAATTGTTGAGATTAACTAGCGCCTTTTAGGGGGGTGGATAGCGGTCTCTGTCAAGATCGGATTGCGCTGGACATACGAATGCATCGACCTTTGCGATTGCCGTGCCGCCGAAATCGCAAATTCCGTGAGGCCATAGGCCGTGCCTGGCATTTCGCAAAAAAGGATCGTGTCTCTTCGCCGTTCCGCTTGGTCCGCAGCTCCATTGGCTTAGCGGAACAGGTCACCCATCTGCCATTCGTCAGCGGCTTTTTCGGCACTGAGACGCTGCTCGGCGGTGAGCTTGGCAAGAAAAATTTCCAATCTTGCGTCGTTGATGCCGTTCTGCCGCGCGATAATATGCCATTTCGCGGCCTCGATCGGATTGGGCTCGAGGACCAGGCCAAAAGCATAAAGCCGGGCTAAGCGGTTCTGGGCAACGGGGTTTCCTTTTTCCGCGGACGTCTGAAAAAGTTGCGCAGCTTTCGCTGGATCTTTGTCGACGCCGCGCCCTTTGAACAGCATGATCCCATATTCGACCTGGGCAGTGGAATGTCCCGATTTTGCCGCGCGAGCGAGCCAACGCGCCGCGATACCGGGATCCTTATCGAGACCAATGCCTGCAGCATAAAGTGCACTTAAATCATATTGTGCTTGAGCGCTATCGCCCTCGGCAGCCTTTTCGAGCCACGAAGCTGCTTCTTTGAGATTTTCAGGACGCCCCCGTCCGTCCGCATAAAGCAGTGCTAGATTATACTGAGCTTGGACATGCCCTTTCTTCGCGGCTTTCTCGAATAGGTCAGCGGCTCTTTTCGGATTTTTCTTAACGCCCTTGCCTTCAACGAGTAACAGCCCTAATGCGAACCAGCTGTCGATATCGCCAAGTTTGGCTCCCTTTTCGTACCAAGCTGCCGCTTCCTTATGATCTTGTGGAACGCCCAAGCCTTCTGCGTACAGACGGCCGATAAGGGTGTGAGCCTGCGGCTCGCCACGCGCGGCCGCTTTTTGCGCTTCCTTGAGCGCCGTCAAATATGCGCCCCGAACGAATGCCGCATAGGCCGGGTCGTCATGATTTTCTGCCGATTTGCCGGACCATGAGGACGTCGCAGCGATCCCTTGCGATGCCGTGGTCAGGCAAAGCAGGGCGGCCAGCCAGATTGTCGATAAAGGCGCCATCATGAACAATCTAATTCGAACTTTTGATCGCGGCAAGGCGGTCCTGAATTGATTTGATGGTCTTGAGAGCATCTTCACCGTTGCGCCAGATCTCCGCGTTCAACGCCACAAAATCAGCTCCGAGCCGCGCGGCGTTTTCGGCGTCGTTAGGGGTTTCGATTTGCCAGATAACCGATGGCACTTCGAACATTTCCGCCCACCAGGCAATCAATTCGTCGGGGCTCTCCGTATCCGGGGCGTGGCTGGCAGGTGAGCTGCTAAACGCCACATAGTCCGCACCCTGCTCTCCAAGAACCATGGCTGAGTGGCGTGACGAACCGCAATCGCCGCCGATAATGGCTTCAGTGCCAAGCACATTGCGGGCGATCTGATAGCTGCTTTCGTCCGCTGTCTGCTCGCGGCTTAAATGCACGCCAGCGGCGCCAATTTTCTTAGCCGCCTCAGCGTCGTCTTCGATGAGAAAGGCGACCTGATGATCATGAGCTGCTTCGTTAATGCGCGCCGCCAACTCGACATTGTCAAGCTGGCCACCGTCCGTTTGCAGCAAAATACACGCGATATCGCTCTCTGAAAACGCTCTAACTAGCAGGCGTTCTAATTCCGGTTTCGCGTCCGCCGGAAGGATCACATAAAGCTGGCAATCCACATCACTCATGGCAATCGGTCATTCCCAATCACCGACGGTATACAGCATCTAGAACGGCGGCCAACCCCGGCTCTATCGGCAAGCGGAAATCTCAAGCGGCCTGTTCGAGTTCGGCGGTCCATTTACCGGACGCGGCCAGGCCGTTCATCTTGGCGCGATGTGCAAAGGCGGCTTGCGCCGCGGCAACATTCTCGGCTTTTCCGCTCCAGGCCTTGAGTGCGGCTTGCTGCAGCGCGCGTCCATAGGAAAATGATAGCCGCCAGGGCACATCAAACATCCCATTGATGGCTGAGAGATGAGCCGTGGCATCTTCCTCTGACTGGCCACCGGACAGGAAGCAAATGCCGGGTACGGCTGACGGCACCGTTCTCTTCAAGCATTGCACCGTCTTTTCGGCGACTTCCTCAATACCGGCCTGATCCGGGCAGAGCGTGCCGGATACAACCATATTTGGTTTTAAGACCGTGCCCTCCAAGAGAACCCGGTGCTCATAAAGGGCGTTATAAACCTCTCTGAGCGTCACTTCGGTGACGTCGTAACAGCGGTCGATATCATGATCGCCATCCATCAAGACTTCAGGCTCGACAATCGGCACGATACCGCCTTCTTGGCAAAGCGCGGCATATCGCGCTAAGGCATGAGCATTCGCCCGGATGGAATAGAGGCTCGGAATGGCAGCACTGCCACCGCTGCCGATATTGATGACTGCCCGCCATTTGGCGAATTCAGCGCCAAGGGATGCATATTCGCTGATCCGTTCGCGCAACCCATCGAGCCCTTCGGTGACCGTTTCGCCCGCGGCGCCAGCGAGCGGCTTGGCCCCGCAATCGACCTTGATGCCTGGAAGAGCGCCAGCGTCTTTGATGATTTTGACGAGTGGCGTTCCGTCTTCGGCGTTCTGTCTGAGGGTTTCGTCGAAGAGAATGACACCGGAAACATAATTGCGCATCGCGCTATCCGTCCGGAACAGCAATTCGCGGTACTTGCGGCGGTTATCTTCCGTCGATTCAACCTGTATTAGATCGAAGCGCTTTTTGATCGTACCGGTGCTTTCATCCGCTGCTAAAATGCCTTTTCCATCGGCAACCATGGCTTGCGCGACGCGTTCAAGTTGCTCGGTCATTTTCGCACTCCTCATTCGATAGAACTCACAAGCATGCCGAAATTTACTCCAGACTCAGTACCGTCGAATGCGAAAGCGAAATCTGTGTCCTTGGACTGGGATAATCGCTCTATTTCTTGAGTACGAGCATGATTTTTTCGCAAAACCGATCGCCACATTTGCGGAGCTTGCTCTGGCTAGTCTCAGAGCATGAACTTTAATGCTGTCTCCAGATTGAAGCCCATTTTTCCCAAAGGCAGCAACTAATCAGGCTAATGTAACAGGTTTTTCCACAGGACGTGATCCATTGCCATTGGCATACCTTAGTCAAGTTTGCCCAGCACAACTGCGGTATCGCACATCCGGTTCGAAAAGCCCCATTCATTGTCGTACCACGAGAGCACACGCACCAAACGGCCATCGACAATTTGAGTTTGGGACGCATCGAAACTCGAAGAATAAGGGCTATGATTGAAATCGATCGAGACCAAAGGTGCGGTTACATATTCGAGGACGCCTTTGAGCTCTTGTTGCGAAGCGCGCTCCATTGCGGAATTGATTTGTTCGACAGATGTCTCGCGGCTCGGCACAAAGGTGAGATCAATCATCGACACATTAGGCGATGGGACTCGGATCGCGGTGCCGTCGAGTTTGCCCGCAAGTTCCGGGAGCACCAGACCGACGGCCTTGGCGGCGCCCGTTGACGTCGGGATCAATGACATGGCCGCGGCGCGCGCGCGGCGCAGGTCCTTGTGCGGCGCGTCGAGTATGCGCTGGTCGCTGGTATAAGAGTGAACCGTAGTCATAAAGCCTTGCTCGATGCCGCACAGTTCGTGAATAATTTTTGCCACCGGCGCCAAGCAATTCGTCGTGCAGGAGGCGTTCGAAACAATCTTATGGCTTGCTTCTATCTTTTCGTGATTAACGCCATAAACCACTGTAATATCAGCATCTTTTCCGGGCGCGGAAATGAGAACACGGTTGGCGCCAGCCGTCAGATGAGCGGCGGCCTTCTCCCTCTCGGTAAAAAAGCCGGTGCATTCAAGGACCACATCGACGCCCAGATCCCGCCACGGCAGATGGGCCGGGTCGCGCTCTGATAAAACCTTGATAGGTCCGTTTCCGATATCAATCGCGTCGCCCGAGACCTTGACCTCGCCGTTAGCGATTCCGTGAACGGAATCGTATTTATAGAGGTGCGCCAAGGTCTCTGTCGGCGCGAGATCATTTACCGCTACAATTTCAATATCCGTTCTGCCCGACTCTGAGATGGCCCGCAACACATTGCGGCCAATCCGGCCGAAGCCATTTATTCCAACTTTCGTCGCCATCATGACTCTCCAATGAGCGCTCTGTTACAGCCGATTGTTTCGCCTTGGTGATTGGGCATGATTGCCTTGTCGGATTCGACTTATTCGGACGGATGCAAAATCATGCGGTGGATCACTGCGGTCCGCAGATAAAGCGTAATCGGACCCGGTTCGTCAATTCCGGCCAATTGTCGCGCATCGATTTTTGCGAATTAAATGGCTGGCAAGGCGTGATAAATCAACGGCCGCAAGATGATCACAACTCATGGTTCTGTCAATGCACGGCGAACGAGTTGTGCAGCGCGGATTGACGATTACGGCAATGGCGCACTAATCTGCACCATTGATGCGGATAAGAGGCACATCGCTTTGGCAGGCGATGCAAAATTGGTTTGACCAGCGGCGCAGGACATCACCTTCATTGAGGATGCCGCCTGGCAAGTCTCTTGGGTTTCGGGGTAACTAAGAGATCGGATTTCTAATATGGCAACTCGTAATTTAAGTGTGGAGGCGCCACAACGCCTTGCCGAAGCACTCGAATCGTTTGAGACGACTCTTGAAGACGGACACGAAACGAAAGACATATTGAAACTTCTCAGAGTCGAGGTTGAATCTTTAACGGCAGATCGGGAGCGCTTGCAGGAAAATTTGCGGGCTGCCGAAGAGAATGCGCGCCACTTGAAGCAGGCGAATAAGGAGGTTTCGGACCGGATCAACTCTGCGATCAAGTTGATTCGAGCCGTAATGGGACAAACCTAATTTAGGCAATAAATTAGGTTTTGGCTTGCAGCCAGCGGGGGCAATTCATGGGCCAGTTCGCAATCACCCTCAACGGCCGGACATTTCGCCTGCGTTGCAAGGATGGCGAAGAGGAACGGCTGTTAGAGTTCTCTGATTATGTAAGCGCTCATCTGGATCAACTTGAGGAACGGGTCGGGCGGGTTGGCCACGATCGGTTGCTGGTTATGGCAGCGCTGACGATTACAGGTGAGCTTTTTGACGCCCGGGAAAAGCTGGAGCAGCTTAAGAGCGGCCATGCAACCAGCACAGTGCCGCCGGCCGCTCATCAGCCCGCGACGCATATTGGCGTTGACCCGAAGCCGTCTTCCCGGATTGCGCAATCTTCCCGTGGTTGGGAAACGATTTAGCACCGTACGGTCCGCGTAATTTTTCTTAATGGCGCGGACGACTTGTTTTTGATTAGGCATCTGGTAATTTCCATCAGGTTTACTAATATCTGATCAGCAGGGCTGCGCGGTTGGTTAGGAACTTTACGTCCCGGGGCCTATTTGATTCTCAAGGGAGCTGACCCTGTTTGAGATCGTGGTCTCAGATACTCGGCGC
>BFAS01000333.1 GCA_008974985.1 bacterium MnTg02 | reverse complement strand
GTTGTGGCGGCTGATATTTGGTCAGATTGAGTATGCCGACATCGACGGCGGCCAGCACGAGGCGGGCATTCGTGCCCGCTTGCAGGCCCGACAGCTTCACTGGAATGGTGAGCGACTGTTTGGGGCGAACCCGATCAGGCACATCCATGGCAATGCCGATCAGGCGTTTTGTTTGTTTGAGTTTTAGCCATTTGACGCCGATGGAGCGGCTTGGCATGCGCCGGGCCGCCTGATCCATTGGCCGGTAGAAAATCGCGGCGACATAGGCGCCAGGCGCCCAATCTTCTGTTGCCTTTAACGCGATATCCGTGCCGCCTTTCGGAACGTCGACGGTCTTGAGCGCAACAATCCGGTCCGTAATAACGGCAATTTGGGCCTTGCCGGCGATGCGCGACGTCAGCTTTACCAACACCGTGTCGCCCGCCGCATAATCCTGGCGATCGAAAGCGATGTCCAAAATATCCGGTGTGTCCGCGGACTTGGCCGCAAACCAGCCGGCGGAAAACGTATAGCTCGCTGCGGGACCGTTCGGATCAGCCGAAGTGACTTCCAATCGATAGCGGCCCCATTCGACCTGGGCGCTAATAGAGCCTGGTCCATCCGCTTTTGTCTCGATGGTTCCGTTGGCAACCTTGCTGGTAAAGCTCACAGGTTCGTAGTTCCAGGCCCCGTTTCGGCTGTACCATTGAAAGCGCCGTTCGACCTTCAAAAGCTCCCATTTCAGACCGGTGAGGGTAACTGGTTTGATATCCGGACTGATGGCGATCAGCTCGAAGCTGGCGGTTCCGCCATTTTCAACATGACCATCATCGAATTGAGGCTTGATGCCGAGCAGTGTCTGTTCAGGTTTTACGGCGAGAGAGAGGCTCTTCTCGACCGTGCGCCCGCCCGGCTCTCGCAAGCGGAGATCAAATTTGGCTTGCATGAGCCGCGTGCTTGGCTGGACGTGCGGAAGTGTTGCGCTAATGCGGGCGGTACCGTCAGCACCTGTGCGCGGCAGGTTCAACAAGGGGCGGCGTATGGCTGTCGGGGTGTCATCCTCAAGACCAAAACGATAGCCACGAAAACCGTCGAGGTCCGTCGCGCTTGGCATGATCGTGACATTGCCTTCGATCGCCAGGTTTGCGGCGGGGGCACCGTAAAGATAACGGCCCTTGAGTGAGATATCCGCGGCTTGGCCAAAAACGGCCATGTTCGTCTCAGCATTGGCCGTGAGTTCCAGACGTTGGGGCACGAAGTCCTCGACGAGGAACGACACCGAGCCGATGGGCGCGCGTTTCGGGTCGGCATAAAGCGCTGCCCGCCAGGTGCCGGTCATGGCCGAATTGGATAGGGAAATCGAGTGACTGCGCCCGCCATGCCCGCCGTCGGCGAGGGATAAGCGGGACTGCTCGACACCGTCCGGCCGGGTTAACACCAGGGTCGCTGGCAAGCCAGGCACGGCTGCACCGCGGGAATCGCGAACAAGCGCGGTGACGTGAACTTTCTCGCCGGGCCGGTACACACCGCGCTCCGTGAAAATGTAGGCATCGAGCGGGCCAGGTGCAGCGCGCCCGCCAACGCCGCGATCGGTTAAATCAAAGCTTGATCGCGTAAGATCCAGAAAAGCGTAATCGCCAGATTTGCCTTGAGCGATCAGCAGTGCCGGCGCCAAGCCGCCTTTGCCGCGTGTCAGGCCACTGGCAAAGATTGCGTGTCCGTCGGCGCCGGTCTGAACCGTGCCGAGCACCTCATTGTTGCGGGCGAGCAGGCGCAGCTCGACATCCCGCATCGGCTCGGCGCTTGCCAATGAGCGGACAAAACTATGAATCCCGTCTCTTGCCGTGAACGACGTCAGGCCAAGATCGGAAACGATAAACCACTGGGTCGCCTGTGCTTTCCAGGAAGAGGATTTCCCGCCGCGAGGCCTCGCCACCATCGCGTAAAGCCCGGGCTCAATCTTCGGCAGAGCGTCTTGAATCGGTACCGCCGTTGTCACTTCTTCATTTAAGACCTGGTTGACCGGCAGCTCGCCTGACCAGATTTTGCTTCCAAGCGTATCGCCGAGCCGCTTGGCATCGTAGCCGCTGATTTGGCGGGAAAAGTTGCCGTCGACGACGGCATTAATAAGATTGCGGTCGCCAATGCGATAGATCGAGATGTCAACGGTCTTGGTATTAACGGAAATGAGAGGGATGCCATTCTGGCCTGTTCGCGGCAGCACGTAGTTGCGGCCGGTAAAACGTATCGAAGGCTTGCGATCGCGGACATAGACGGTGAGCTGCACCGATTTTCTTAAGACTTCGCCAATGGCCGATGGAACGCCTTCGCGAATGGTGATTTCATAACTCTTGCCATGGGTGAGACCCGCGATGCAAAGTTGCCGGTCTTCTTTGGTAACGCCCGCAGGATCTTTGCCGTCTACGGTAATAAAGGTCTCGAATTCGATCCGGCGCCGCGCCAGGGATTCGGAAAATTGAACGCAGGCGCGCGGTGCGGCCGTATTGGAATCGACCGTGTAGTCCAAAATACGGAAACCGCGCTGGTCTCTGAGCTTTTCGTAAGCCGCGCGGATATCCTTCGCCTCGCGCAGGCTAAGGCTGCTCTTGTAAGCGTTTAATGCTGGCCGCCAATAAGAGCGCCGGGTCAGCGCTTCGGCCAATAGGGCAAGCGCTTCGGCCTTATTCTCATTGGAATTCGCGCGCTTGAACGCAATATAAGCCGACGATGCTGCGTTCTGCGGAAGCTGGAAGCGCTCTCTCGATCCTTTTGTTTTTAAGGCAAGTAAGGCACGCGCTAAATCGAGCCACGACTCCACATCGTTTGATTTCAAAATGACTGCGGCACCGAAGGCGCCAGAGGCTTGCCGCGGATCGCCAGAGGCTCGCGCCTCTTTACCTTTACGGCGCCAACCCTCGAAGTCCCGACCACTCGTTGGCCATTTGGCTTTAAGAAAATTTTCATAAGTCACCGCGTCCCGTGCGATGCCCTCATGAAAAAAAAGCTCTTCCTGTGCGTAGGAAAAGCCCGGTGCGATGAGTATGCCCAGTGCGATGGGTATGAATGACAGCAGAAGAACGCGAATAGATGTGAGCATAATCGGTCTTGCCGACCTCCCTTTATTCCCCCTTTGCCGGATCCGATTCAACATGCCTATTGAGTACAGGCGCCCGCGGATCGACCAGCCACTACGTCTCTCCTTAATCAACACCAAATCGTGACGAAAGGTTGGCTTTCCATTGGGTTAGTCCCAACCGAGGCATTGCCGGAGGCGAGCATCGAAATCGAGCCGGCGTCCGCCTATCGGACTTGGAGAAAAGCTATTAACAGTAGCGCGGAGTAGCGGCGGCATCGAAGCGGATTGGTTTGAAAGACTGAGTGCATCCAAATCTAAACTACTTCGTATAATAAATCAAAAAGATTAGCAATTATAGTGAGTTATGGAGTTATTCTTCGTTTTTGCATTAATATTTAAGATAAAACGCGTGTTCAAATAGCCGATAATTTTAACGCCAAAGGTAACGCTTCTTATACATTAATGATTAACCCGGCATTATCTCTCCTTTGTTAGGATGAACGCTTGGCTTGTCTGGTTAGGATTCGGTCTTTATGCGTTCGCGTTCATTCAATCAAGAGAACAAAGATTCGCTGATTAGGGGGTACTCTGAGCTGCTCGGCGATGCGCTCTTGCGTCATCGCACCGAGATCGCCGAACGTGCCCGGAGGGTCGAAGCCGAACAAGCCGACAAGATCAAATCCAGCTTCCTCGCCAATATGAGCCATGAGCTTCGCACGCCACTAAATGCCATTATTGGTTTTTCCAAATTCCTTGAGGAGATCGACCGCCACCCTGTGGAAAAAGAGACAATTCGGGAATATGCGAGTTACATCCACGAGACTGCAGGGCATTTGCTGGCGATTATCAATGACGTTCTCCAAATATCAAAATTGCAATCCTCGGCACCAGTGCTTGATGGTCAGGAAGTTCTCGTAAGTGAGGTCTTGAACGCGTGTCTCACGCTGGTGCGCGTGGCCGCGGATGAGGCCGGCGTTGAGCTGCTGCCCCGCATTCGTCCGGACATACCGATGGTTAGCGGCGATCCGGTGAAACTCAAGCAGGTCTTCTCTAACATTCTGAGCAACGCCGTAAAATTCACGCCGCGCGGCGGTACGGTGCACTTGAAAGCGGATCTGAACAATGATGGGTGCTTGCTCATTTCTATTCGCGATACGGGCAGCGGTATGACTGCGGACGAGATCGCGATCGCTTTGACGCCGTTCGGGCAAGTCCAATGCGATCGCAATCGCGGCTATGAGGGCACCGGACTTGGTCTGCCGATCGCAAAGGCCCTCGTTGAGCTGCACGACGGCAAGCTGGAGATTAGAAGCGAAAAAGGGGTTGGAACGGAGATTTCTGTGACCTTGCCAGTGGCAGTCACGGACCGTGAGACCACATATGATGACGTTGAGCAGGCTATCGCCGTTGCATGACGGCAGGGTCCAAGTGGGTGGGAAGCATGGCAATAAATTCTGAACAAGGCGGCACGGAGAAGCCCTCTGGCAATGAATCCGTCGGCCGCATTGTATCGGTAACGGGATCGCGCGGGATCGTGCTCCTGGACCAGAGCAAGGTCCTTATGGTAACGGCTCGTCCAGAGATGGGCACCTTGCTCAAAATCGATACACCGAATTCCCATGTTCTTGGGCTGGTCTCGGCCATGAGCATACCGGTGCCGTCTCAGGTCCAAACTGAATCGGAAGTTTGGATTGCAGAGGTCGAATTTGTTGGGGAACTGCAAAAAAATGAGGCGGGAGAGGTCACGACCTTTCGAAGAGGCGTATCCGTTTATCCGTCATTGGCGGATCCGGTGTATATCGCCGGGCGCGAAGACCTGGAGATAGCCTATTCCTGGGACTCTGAGAATGCGGTGACGATCGGAACGATCTATCAGGACCGGTCAATCCCCGCGACAGTCCGGGTTGACGAATTGTTGGGCAAACATTTTGCGGTGCTCGGCACAACCGGAACGGGCAAGTCATGTGCCGTTGCGCTCATTCTCCAAGCCATTCTCCGGAAGAATCGTGAAGCACATATTCTCTTGATCGATCCGCATAGCGAATATTCGGCTTCATTTAGGTCTATGGCCGAAGTTGTATCTCCGTCCGATCTTCATTTGCCTTATTGGTTTCTCACATTCGATGAGATCGTTGAGGTCTTGGTTGGCGATAGAAGCGGTAAGGATGCCGTCGTGGAGATCCTTGCGGATCTTATCCCGATAGCGAAAGCGAATTATGGATCCAATCGCACCCGGAAAACAAAGCTGGGGTTCAAAAACCGCGCAGTTGACGGCGTCGGATATTCGGTGGATTCACCGACGCCCTACCGCATCTCAGATCTCCTGGCCTTAATTGATGAGCGCATGGGGACGCTGGAGCACCAGAAAAACATATGGCCGTTGAAGCAGCTCAAGCAGCGCATTGAGGCCGTGAGCAAGGATCAGCGCTACGCCTTCATGTTCGGAAGCTTGACCGTTCAAGATCACATGTCCGAAGTTCTCGGGCGCTTGTTCCGTATTCCTGTCGACTCCAAACCGATTACAATATTACAGCTCACTGGTCTGCCGTCGGAGGTCGTCAACGTTGTGGTCTCGGTGTTATGCCGCATGACATTTGATTTTGGGCTATGGAGCGATGGGATGATTCCCGTGACACTCGTTTGCGAGGAGGCGCATCGCTATATTCCGACCGACGCAAAGCTCGGCTTTGAGCCGACACGCCGGGCGATCGCGCGGATCGCCAAAGAGGGCCGCAAATATGGCGTGTCGTTGTGCATTGTTAGCCAACGGCCTTCCGAGCTTGATCCGACGATACTTTCGCAATGCAACACGGTGTTCGCTATGCGCATGTGTAATGAGCGCGACCAGCAGATCGTTACCGCTGCGGTTTCCGATACGGCGGCCAGTATGCTCGAATTCCTGCCATCGCTTGCAACTCGTGAAGCGATTGCCTTTGGTGATGGCGTGACGCTTCCAGTTCGTATTTGTTTTGACGAGCTTGCCGAGAAAGACATGCCGAAAGGGCGGACGGCCCAGTTTACCGAAAAGTGGCGCCAGCAAATCGGAAATCGGGAATTTCTTGATGCTGTTGTCGAGAAATGGCGTGCTGGAGGATCACCGTTCGGTTATGATTCGAATAAGTCGAATAAAGATGACGAGCTGATGGATCTCCCGGTCGAGGAGTCAACCGAAGAAATCGATCCTCGGGATTTCTTCCGTGAAGCACGGCAAAAACTCACCACGCTTACGTGAGATGTATCACGGGTGCAGTATCGGGATCTAATTCGGGCTTGAAAGCTTTGATCCAATAACGTCCTCTACGCATGCGCAGGAACGGCGATGGTTTGTGACCGGAACGATCTCGGCGTAGCGTCTTCCGGAGCGTCTCCTGGATTGTTCGTCCAAATCATAAATCTCGAGGAGGCTCCCTCCTATTGGCCGCATGTCGAGGAAATTTTTTTCGAGGCCTCCAATACCCGGGATTTTGAGTCGATGGCCGCCCGGAAAGCGTTTTCAGCGCGCTGGCTCGGCCGTTATCTAGAGTTGGATCGCGACAATATTTTTCTCGCGGTGAGTGATGATCGTCAATTGCACGGCTATCTAACAGGATGTTTGGAGAGCGCCGCTGCCGCCGATCTTTACAACGAGTTCGACTATTTCAGTGCAT
>BFAS01000332.1 GCA_008974985.1 bacterium MnTg02 | reverse complement strand
TTTTGAAGACTACAAACAAGGCGACTGGCGCAATCGCACTTTGTCTGGATGTTATCTGATGGATTTGGACGGCACGCTATTCATTACCAGGGAGCTCAGACCGCCTGGGCCGCCGGAGGTCGTGCTGAATCCCGGTGACAGTGCGATTTGGGATCGGAGGTTTCGTGTTGCACTACCGGAATCCGCATCTGCGCCGGCTCGCGTTAGAGCCTTGACCGAGGCCGGATATCACAGGGTCCGGAAGCGCCTTCAATCGGACCCGGCATTGCCGGCTGCCGTGGGGGCAGGACTCGTGTCATTTTGGGACGCTGATGACGTCGTCGCTGTCCCACATATCTCGTACTATTCCGAGGATGCGGCAATTGGACAAGCGGGAAGAGAGGCATACAAGGCTGATTTTCTGCATCGTCTCGAGAGCCGGATTGATGAATGAGAATAAGGCTTGGAATCCCCGTAGTATGAGGAAAGCAGCTCCGGCAATGTATTAAAAACGCTCGAAAGCTTATTGGGCGCGGAGCACCGCCAGCTTCAATTCAAATTTATATTGAAAACAAAAGAGTTTGTTGGCTTGGCAAAAGGCTTGCAGACACCTATTTTCAATGAAATGGGAGTCGTGATTGTCGCATTAATAGAATCATCCGTTTCCGGAATATTCGTGATTTTGTGAGATGGCTTTCCGATCGATCCCGGCATTGGCCGGGAAAAAGGAACTTATATGAACTCCAACTTCCGCAATTTCGCCATTTGGGTGATTATAGGTCTGCTGCTTATCGCATTGTTCAATTTGTTCCAAAATCCGGGACAGAAATCTAGATCACAAGAAATCAGCTTTTCTCAGCTGTTGAGCGATGTCGAAACCGGTCGTGTAAAGACCGTCACGATTGCGGGCCACCAGATTACGGGCCAATTCAGTGACAATACGACGTTCCAAACTTACGCACCGGACGATCCGGGTTTGGTCCAACGCCTTCATGATAAGGGCGTCACCATAAACGCCAAGCCGTCCGAGGACGACGTACCATCGCTTATGGGTGTCCTGGTCTCCTGGTTCCCCATGCTGCTGTTAATAGCTGTCTGGATATTCTTCATGCGGCAAATGCAATCGGGCGGTGGCCGGGCGATGGGATTTGGCAAATCGAAAGCGAAGCTCCTCACCGAACGTCATGGGCGCGTCAGCTTTGACGACGTTGCTGGTGTGGATGAAGCCAAGGAAGAATTGCAGGAGATTGTAGAATTCCTGCGCGATCCGCAAAAATTTCAAAAGCTTGGCGGCCGCATTCCACGCGGCGCGCTTCTCGTTGGTCCGCCCGGTACCGGCAAAACGCTCCTGGCCCGGGCCATCGCTGGCGAAGCGAATGTGCCGTTCTTCACAATCTCCGGCTCGGATTTTGTTGAAATGTTTGTCGGCGTCGGCGCCAGCCGTGTCCGGGACATGTTCGAACAAGCGAAGAAAAACGCCCCCTGCATCATCTTTATTGATGAAATCGATGCGGTTGGCCGCCATCGCGGCGCTGGCTTAGGTGGGGGCAATGATGAGCGCGAGCAAACGCTCAATCAGTTGCTCGTCGAAATGGATGGTTTTGAGTCCAATGAAGGGGTCATTCTGATCGCCGCAACCAACCGGCCCGATGTGCTTGATCCCGCCCTTTTGCGGCCCGGCCGTTTTGACAGGCAAGTTGTGGTTCCGCGTCCCGACATCATTGGACGGGAGAAAATTCTGAAAGTGCATGTTCGCAAAGTGCCGTTGGCCCCGGACATCGATCTCAGAATTGTCGCCCGTGGCACGCCGGGTTTTTCCGGCGCCGATTTAGCCAATCTGGTGAATGAGGCGGCGTTGCTGGCGGCACGCCGGTCCAGACGTCTTGTGACGCAGCTAGAGTTCGAGGACGCTAAGGATAAGGTCATGATGGGCGCCGAGCGCCGGTCCATGGTGATAAGCGACGAGGAGAAGAAACTCACTGCTTATCATGAAGGCGGTCATGCGCTTGTGGCGATGCATCAACCGGCATCTGATCCCGTTCATAAAGCAACGATTATTCCCCGCGGCCGAGCGCTGGGCATGGTGATGCGATTGCCGGAGCGGGATCATATTTCGTACACACGCGCCAAGCTTAAAGCCGATCTCGCGGTGGCGATGGGTGGACGGGTCGCCGAGGAGATTATTTTCGGATATGAAAAAGTGACCTCCGGCGCATCGCAGGACATTAAAATGGCCACGCAAATCGCCCGGGCCATGGCCACTGAATATGGCATGTCGGACAAGCTCGGCCCGCTTGCTTATGGCGAGAATGAAGAGGAAATCTTTCTTGGCCATTCCGTCGCCCGGAAGCAGAACTTGTCGGACGAAACGCAGAAGCTTGTGGACGAAGAGGTGCATCGCTTTGTCGGTGAAGGCTATGATACCGCGCGCCGAATTATCGAGGAAAATATCGACCAGTTGCACACAGTCGCCAATGGGCTTCTCGAATATGAGACATTGAGTGGCGCTGAAATCCGCGATCTTCTAGACGGCAAACAACCTGTCAGGGATTATGGCGATGATACGACGTCCGATGGCAGCTTAAGTTCAGCCGTGCCGTCTGCAGGCAAGGTTGATAAGGAAAAGAAGGGCGGCGAGCCCGACACCGGTGGCATGGAGCCTCAACCACAAAGTTAGACCTTCGAGCCCCACGGACTCGATGGATCGCAAATTTGGGGAGTGGCGCATAGCGCTGCTCCCTTTTAATTTGCTGAGCTATCCCAAAGGACATTACGGTT
>BFAS01000331.1 GCA_008974985.1 bacterium MnTg02 | reverse complement strand
CGCTTTGTTGTATGCCTTGCGCCAGCCGGAACGTGTTTTGAGTCTCGTTCTGGTCGATGTCCGCGTTCGCGCGGTGCAGCCCGAAATTCGTGTGCGCCGGAAAAAAATAACAAAAAAACTGCAAGCTTTGTCAGAAGAGCTTGGCGTTTCTCTCGACATGGATCATCCGACGGACGGGATCCACTATTTGGAGCAAATTGCCCGCGTTCAATTGCAAAATCCCGGCGGCGGCCGGAAGTTTTTGCAACAACTTTATGGCCGGCCAATGCAGTTTTATGGCCGCCGCGCGGCGCGGCGCTGGATAAATTTGTTGGAGCAAGCCACGTTGCTCACGGACATTCAGGCCGAGGAGGCGTTTACACGCAAAGATTTTCGTAACATCACGCAGCCGACGCTGGTTTTGGTTGGCGGCAAGTCAAGTACTCTGCCATCGTGCCGGGCAATCGCGAACGCATGTCCGAATGCCCGGCTAAAAGTCATTCCGGATGTTGGGCATTTCTTCCCCGTGTCCCGGCCGGAATTGTTTCTGCGCCCAACATTGCGTTTTCTGCGACATATTTCGGCGCCGGAGGATCGTATGGCGTCTCGGCGTGCCGGGCCGGGGACGATGTAATCCGGAGGGACAGAGTCGAACCGGCGAAGGGAAATGCGAACGCCACGACGGCTGCGTCGAAAAAAATATGCGCCGTAAATTCGCCACCCTCTTTATGGTGATCGCGTCGAAAGCTTAACTCGAATTGCGCATACGCAAAGAATTTGCCGATCATTGATACGGGCGATCGTCCATAATCAAATACGCCAATCAATATTGGCGGCCGCTTTCGGGACGAACCGCCAAACGGACAAATCTTCTGCACGCTCAAACAAGCTCAGACCATCATTGAAGGTTGGCGTAGGCACGACAACATTGTGCGACCTCACCGCGCCCTTGGCCACAGACCTCCGGCACCCGAAACAATCATCTCAATGGACCACAGGGCGACCATGAACCAATATTCAAACCGGGCCAATCGAATAGGGGGGCCACTTAGCAACAGACAGACCGGCTCAGAACAGTGAGCGTCCGTCTTGGTTGGAAGGGGAGGTGGAAATTCGAGCTGGGGCAGGGCCGAAATATAGCCCAGCAGAATGCAGAGGCGCGAAAAAGAAACGGATTAAGGGAAGCCCGAAAGCAGAATATATTAGTACGTCGCATGTCGAGCGTCATAATCTGGCAATGAGAATGTCCATGCGGTGGTTTACACGATTGACCAACGCATTCTCAAAGAAGGTCGAGAACCATTGCCACGCGCTGGCGCTCTATTTTGTGTTCTACAATTTTTGCCGTCAGCATAAGAGCCTGGGTGGAGTATCACCCGCAATGCAAGCCGGTCTTACTGACGCGCTTCATGACATGGAATGGATTGTAGGGCTTATCGACGCAAAAGCACCTAGGCTGGGGAAGCGCGGGCCGTATAAGAAGCGAGCCAACTGATAGTGGATAATCTCAGTCTATTTGGCTTGATCGCCGTTACTGCAATGATGGTCTTCTATACCCTGGAAGACCGAAGCCATTGGTATGTTCTGGCATTTGCCGGGGCATGTCTGTTGGGGTCAATTTATGGATTCCTGCAAGGCGCTTGGCCGTTTGGGATTGTCGAAGTGATTTGGGCAGTGATTGCACTCCACAGATGGCGTCAAAAAATTTCAAACTGAGACAGCGCCTATATGTGGGTCGGCCTTGACAAAGAACAAAAAAAGAACATCTTATAGGATTACACAGCTCCCTGGCACAGTCCCCGTTTGTGGATGACTGTGGATGTTGTCTGTGGATGACTGTGGATTTTGTGGAATTAGCAAACGCTAAGGTGGCCTCGGCCGCTCGGCCCACGTTAGGTTAGGTCATGTGCCGGGCGATTCGGTGTTTCTGGTGCAGGGCGAACAAGCGGTCTTGGGCGCGGCCTTTGCTAGCGGGTGCACCGCGTTCGTTTGGCAACGGTTTTCCGCCCGCATAAGGGTCACTCGTGGTCGCCGCGATATAAGGAGAGGGTCAATGGCTGGAAGTGTGAATAAAGTTATTCTGATCGGCAATTTGGGTGCCGATCCCGAGGTTCGGCATACGCAGGATGGCCGTCCGGTTTGCAATTTGCGTGTCGCGACGTCGGAAAGCTGGCGCGACAAGTCCTCCGGCGAGCGCCGCGAGCGGACCGAGTGGCACCGCGTGGTGATCTTTAGCGAGGGGCTTTGCCGGATTGCCGAACAATATTTGCGCAAGGGGTCGAAGGTTTATCTGGAAGGCCAGTTGCAGACGCGCAAATGGGAGGATCAGCAGGGCCAGGAGCGCTATTCCACTGAAGTGGTTCTGCAGGGCTTTAATTCGACATTGACCATGCTGGATTCGCGGTCGTCCGGCGCGGGCGACAGTTCCAACGACAGTTTTGGCGGTGGACAGAGCGAGGGCTCCGGCTATAGCGCGCCCGCTGAGGGCCAAACGAGTGGTGGGCAGCCTAATAATGGAACATCCTCGACGGGTTCATTCGAGAAAGAGCTCGACGACGAAATACCATTTTAAGACCAACGCACCTGGTTCTTTTGCACGCGGCATCCGCGAACCGAATGGACGGTTCCCGGCGCTTGTGGCATGTTTGCGCCTGTCCGGCGGCGCGGTGTGTTCCGTTGAGCGATGAGGTTACGGGAAGCAAACTTGTATGCGCTGCCTTGTGACAGGTGCCTACGGCTTTATCGGTCAGTATGTCGTCCGTGCGATGCAGCAGGAAGGCTGGGTGGTTGTCGGGGCAGGGCGCGATCTTAAGCTCGGCCGGCGGCTTCTGCCTGACATCGAATGGATCGGCTGCGATTTCAACACGGATCTCGATCCGGAAACTTGGCGGGCGAGGCTTGAGGGGATCACGGCGGTCGCAAACTGCGTCGGGATTTTGCAGTCGACAGTGAAGGACAGTGCCGATCGTATTCACCGCCAGGGGACGATCGCTCTTTTCGAGGCCGCGGCTGCTGCAGATGTCCGCCGGCTCGTCCATGTGTCGGCCATGAGCGCCGAAGCGAATCTATCCTCTTCTTACGCCACGACGAAGACCGCCGCCGACACTTATCTCGAGGAGCTTGACCTCAACTGGCTGATCATCAAGCCATCGCTGGTGATTGCGCGTGGCAGCTATGGCGGTACATCGCTGATGCGGGGCTTGGCGGGGTTGCCCTATATTCTGCCGATAGCCGGAGATGGCCGCCAGCGCATGCAACCGATCGTGGTTCAGGATCTGGCGTTGGGGATCGCGCGGCTGGCGAAAATCGATAAGCCGGTGCACACAACATTGTTCGCCGCCGGACCGGATATTCTGACGATTGAGGAGATTGCCGGCATGTACCGCCATTGGCTTGGCTTTCCGGATGCCGTCCATGTGCATGTTCCGCACTGGCTGTTGCGCCCCGTCTTCTGGCTCGGTGATATTGCGGGCTGGCTTGGCAATGCGACGCCAATGCGGTCGACGTCGCTCAAACAACTCCAATATGACGCAACAGCCGATTCCAATCCCTTCGCGGAGGCGTCCGGCTTGACCTTGCAGCCGCTTGCAAGTTTTTTCAGTGCCAACCCCGCGACATTGCAGGACCGGCTTCACGCGCGGCTCTATTTTCTGAGACCACTTTTGCAGACCGTGCTGGCCCTGTTTTGGATCCTCACCGGGCTTATCACCTTCGTGCCTAGCGCGCTTGCGCGCGCGGTCGACGTTTTGCTGGTCGCGGGCTTTTCTCAAGGCGTTGCGTCGTCGCTCGTTATCATTGGCGCGGCGGTGGATATCGTCTTAGGCATTCTGTTTTTGCTGCCGGATTGGGTGCGCGTGGCCGGTACGCTTCAGCTCGCGCTGAGTGCGTCTTATTTGGCGGTGTTGACGGTGACCGTTCCGGGGCTTTGGCTCGACCCCCTTGGCACCTTGCTCAAGGTCCTGCCAATCATGGCGGCGACGGCACTCGTCATGGCGCTTGCCGAAAAGCGATGAGCAGCGTTGTGGACGTCATTGTTCTTCTCAAACTCCTCCACATTCTTGGGGCTGCCGTGCTGTTCGGTACCGGCCTGGGTATCGCCTTCTTTATGTTTTGGGCGGATCGCAGCGGCGATATCGGCGCGATTGTTTCGACAGCGCGAGCGGTCATTGTGGCTGACTTTCTGTTCACGGCGACAGCGGTGGTTCTGCAGCCGGTGACGGGTGTGTCCCTTGCTCTTGTTCAGGGTTACGCCCTCACGGAAGATTGGATCGTCGCCAGCTTGGTCCTCTATGTCATGGTGGGCATCTGCTGGCTTCCGGTGGTTCGTTTGCAGATGCAAATGCGCGATCTCGCCGAAGCGGCGCAGCGCGAAGACCATCAACTCCCTGCCGCCTATCACCAAAAGATGCGTCTTTGGTTTTGGCTCGGATGGCCGGCGTTTTTTGGTGTGATGGCGATCTATTGGCTGATGATCGCCAAACCGGAACTCTGGTGAGCTGAGTGCGCAAGCTTTAAACCAAAGGAAATTATGACTGACTCATAATTTCCTTTGGCAAGCGCGACCGCGTGGCCCGCGCCTTATGGCGCGTGAGCCTGCGTGGCGCTTGAACGCACATCGGTCATTCCCAATGACCGATGGTAGTCAGAGGTTTGTGTCTGTCGCGGCCTGTTCCGCGCGCAATGCCTCTTCGTGATGCCGCTGGTCCTGCACCTCGATAAACAATCGGGTGACATCCGGAAATTGCGTTTTGATCGCTTTTTCGAGTGCGAAGATGGTGTCCTCGACTTTGCCGGCGGGGAGCGAGTTCTCAAAGTCCAAGCTGAGCGCTACGAGGATGTCATTGGGGCCCAAATGCATGGTCCTGAGCTCGTTGACATGGAGAACCGATGCTTCGCCGGAGACAATTTCGCGGACGCCAACTTCGAGTTCCGGATGGGCAGCTTCTCCAATGAGAAGCCCTTTGGTTTCGTATGCAAGAAGCATGGCGGTGCCCGCCAGGATGAACCCAATGCCGATGGAGGCCGCGCCATCCATCCATTGCCATCCGAGGTGGGAGGCGGCGGCTATTCCCAACCCTGCGACAACCAATCCCATCAGCGCAGCCGTGTCCTCAAACAAGACTGTAAAGATGGTTGGATCCTTGGAGCGGCGCACGGCGTGGATAAGGTTTGCACCGGAACGGGTCTTATTAAATTCGCGATAAGCAATCCACCAGGCGGTAAACTCGAATGCGACCGCGGCGGCGAGTACGGCATAGTTAATCCAGGGATCGGATATGGGATGGGGATGCAGAAGTTTTTGCACGCCTTCATAGACAGAGACACCGGCGCCGACGGCGAAGATTAATATGGCGACGACAAAGCTCCAAAAATAAAGCTCCATGCCGTAGCCGAAAGGGTGTTTTTTATCCGGGGGCCTGCTGGCGCGCTTAAGACCGTAGAGCAGCAGGCCTTGATTGCCGGTATCGACAACGGAATGGATGGCCTCCGACAACATTGCCGACGAGCCGGTAAACGCGGCAGCGGCGAATTTTATGATTGCGATGATCGAATTACCGGCAAGCGCCGCGTAAATCACCTTTTTGGAGCCTTTGGCGGCCATAATAAATGTCCTTCGCCATTGCCTCTGCCGTTTCCTCGACGACAGGAAAAAGTCTTTGCGCTCATTCGTTCCAATTCGCAAGCTGACGAAACGATTGATCAGGGCTACACTCGACCCTATAGGGGACTAAATATTCTAAATGGAAAAGGGCCTTTGCCCGATCGCATTGCCTTATCAAGAATGGAAACTCTAAAATGAAGTTTGGCGTCGTATTTCTTTTTGCAGCCGCGCTTGCCGTACCTAGTTTGGCCGGCGAAGCCGATGTCGTGAAGGTTGACGTCGCAAAGGAGGGCGCTGGTAGCTACCGTTTTGATGTCACGGTTCGCCACGCGGACGCGGGCTGGAAACATTATGCCAATAAGTGGGAGGTCGTTGGTCCTGACGGCAAAATCTTAGGAACGCGCGTGCTCTTGCACCCTCACGAAAGCGAACAGCCCTTCACCCGGTCTTTATCGGCTGTAAAGATCCCGGCGGGTGTTGATCGCGTGACGCTTCGCGCTTATGACAGCGTGCATGAGGCGGGTGGGGTGGAGGTTGAAGTCACACTTCCAAAATAGTCTTTCAACGATTCCGCACAACTATTGCAAGCTGTTGAAAGATAAGGAAGAATTCATTAATAATTCGTGTTTTTGAAACCGCGCCAAACGTTGCGGTGGCGGTTGCGAATGGGCTATACTGAAAACACTGGATTATCACGCTTTCCCAAGCTTTTCCGAGCGGTTGACGAGGTCCAATTCCGGAACTCGACAGCGCCGGGATTGCGTCCTTTTGAAGGGTGTTGAACAATAGTGGCGGATAAAGATAACGTCTCCGGATCAGGTGGTGATGGCGGTGACGGTCACTCAGATATTAAGCCGATCTCCATCATCGAAGAGATGAAGCGGTCCTACCTCGATTACGCCATGAGCGTGATCGTGTCACGGGCCCTTCCAGACGTACGCGACGGGCTGAAACCGGTTCACCGGCGCATTCTCTATTCGATGTATGAGAATGGTTATGACTGGAACAAGCCATACCGCAAATCCGCTCGCATCGTCGGTGATGTTATCGGTAAATACCATCCCCATGGCGACACGGCGGTCTATGACGCCCTGGTGCGCATGGCGCAAGAATTTTCCATGCGCTTGCCGCTCATTGACGGGCAGGGGAATTTCGGCTCAGTCGATGGCGATCCACCCGCGGCGATGCGGTATACGGAAGTGCGGCTGCAGAAAGTGGCCCATGCCCTGCTCGAGGACCTCGACAAGAATACTGTCGATTTCCAGGAGAACTATGACAATTCCGAAACCGAGCCGAAAGTTCTGCCGGCGCGCTATCCCAATTTGCTTGTCAATGGTGCCGGTGGCATTGCCGTCGGGATGGCCACAAATATTCCGCCGCACAATCTCGGCGAAGTCATCGACGCCTGTATCGCTCACCTCGATGATCCCTCGATTTCCATCGAGGACCTCATTCGGATCATCCCAGGCCCGGATTTTCCAACAGGAGGGCTGATCCTCGGCCGCAGTGGTATTCGCTCGGCCTATTATAAGGGGCGTGGTTCGGTCGTCATGCGCGGTTGCGTCAAAACGGAGGAGATCCGGAAGGACCGACATGCGCTCATCATAAGCGAACTTCCCTATCAGGTGAACAAAGCGAACATGATCGAGAAGATCGCCGATAGTGTACGCGATAAGCGGATTGAGGGCATTAGCGATATTCGCGATGAGTCTGATCGCAGCGGAATGCGGGTCGTCATCGAGCTGAAACGCGATGCTGTCGCCGATGTTGTCCTCAATCAGCTTTACAGATTTTCGGCGCTGCAATCGACGTTCGGCTGCAACATTGTTGCGCTCATCGGCGGCCGGCCGGAGGTGATGAACCTCAAAGATCTGATCCAGGCATTTACCGGCTACCGGCTGGAGGTCGTCAGCCGGCGCACCAAATATCTTCTCGGCCGCGCCCGGGATCGCGCCCATGTGCTGGTTGGTCTGGCAATCGCCGTCGCCAATATCGATGAGGTCATTGTTCTCATTCGAAGCGCGCCCGATCCGGCCACGGCCCGTTCTGAACTCATGGACCGGAAATGGCCGGCGGGCGATGTGATTGCTCTCGTCGAATTGATTGCCGATCCGCGCCACAAAGTATCCGACGACGGCACGTATATATTGTCCGAGGCACAAGCGCGGGCGATCCTGGATCTGCGCTTACAAAGGCTAACAGCGCTTGGTCGCGATGAGATTGGCGACGAACTCAAAATCCTCGGCGAAAAAATCACGGATTATCTGGATATTCTCCGCTCGCGCGCCCGCATTATCGCGATCGTCAAGGAAGAGCTCACGGCCATTCGGCAGGAATTCAATACGCCGCGCCGGACAGAGATCATCGAGGCCGAACTCGAGGTCGAGGACGAAGATCTGATCCAGCGTGAGGACATGGTCGTGACCGTGTCTCACAAGGGATATATCAAGCGCGTGCCGCTTTCCACCTATCGCGCGCAGCGCCGGGGCGGCAAAGGCCGCTCGGGTATGTCGACCCGCGATGAGGATTTCGTCACACGCATATTTATCGTCAACACCCATACGCCGGTTTTGTTCTTTTCGTCCCGGGGCATGGTCTACAAGATGAAGGTTTGGCGGTTGCCGCTCGCGGCACCAACGTCTCTTGGCAAAGCCCTTGTTAATTTGTTTCCGCTGCAAGCCGACGAACGGATCACGACAATATTGCCGCTGCCCGAGGACGAACTGACCTGGGCAAACTTGGACGTCATGTTCGCGACACGTAGCGGCAATGTGCGCCGCAACAAATTGTCTGACTTCGGTCAGGTGAACCGCAATGGCAAGATCGCCATGAAGCTCGATGAGGGCGATAATATTGTCGCCGTGCAAATATCCACCGAGGGCGACGACGTGTTGTTGACTACGGCCAAGGGACAGGCGATCCGCTTCCCAACCACGGATGTCAGAGTTTTTGTTGGGCGAAGCTCGACAGGGGTGCGTGGGATCAGACTCGGCGACCAGGACCACGTCATCTCCTCGACCATATTGCGTCATGTCGCGGCGGACGCTGATGAGCGGTCTGCCTATGTCAAACAAGCCAACGCCATCCGCCGGGCCATGAGCGGAGACGAAGACGAGGCAGGGGATGCGTCAGGTGATGCGGCTGTTGATGGCGATGGAGAGAACGGCGGCGGCGCATTGGCGAATGTGACGCCGGAACGCTATGCGGAATTGAGTGCGGCGGAACAGTTCGTTCTCACTGTCTCCGAACATGGCTATGGCAAGCGGACGTCCGCATATGAGTACCGGGTTTCGGGCCGGGGCGGCAAAGGAATCATCGCCATGACCGTCAATGACCGCAATGGCCGGCTGGTGGGCTCGTTCCCGGTCGAAGACGGCGATCAGATCATGTTGGTGACCGATGGCGGCAAGCTTATTCGGTGTCCTATTAACGACGTTCGCGTTGCGGGCCGCAGCACTCAGGGTGTGACGATTTTTAATACGGGCGAAAACGAGAGTGTCGTATCCGTCGAGCACATTCCCGAAGAAGGCAATGGCGAGGAAGAAGGCAATGGCGGGGAAGAAGGCAATGGCGGGGAAGAAGGTAACGGCGGGGAAGGTGGCGATGGCGGGGAAGGTGGCGAAAGTGGACCCGACAGCGCAGAAATATAATGTCCACACGTTTGGGCCGCGTTCGAGAAAGAGACGACTTTAAATGACGATTGAAACCTATTTTGCATTCGTAATTGTTTGCGTGCTTTTGGCTCTGACGCCGGGCCCCGCCATGTCGCTGATCCTGGCAAATAGCGCGAAGCATGGCGCCTATGCGGGTTTCAAGACCACTATGGGGAATTCGCTGGGTCTTGCGGTGCTCGTCGCTATTGCTTCCCTTGGCATGAATTCAATCATGGTTTTCATAGCCGAGTGGTTTGATTGGGTTCGTTGGATTGGCGCGGCTTATCTTGTCTGGCTTGGTGCCGTGCGGATTTGGTCGTCTTTCAATGACGAGACGGACGGTCTTGGCGAGATTGAGGGCGGGGGGGGATGGTTTAAACAGGGTCTCGTCGTTGCGCTCAGCAATCCAAAAGTGCTGCTGTTTCTTGGCGCATTCTTTCCGCAGTTCGTTAACACGCAAGCGAATGTTTTTTCGCAACTTTTGCTGCTTTCAGTGACGTTTGTCGCGGCATTGACGGTCGTCGATATGTCCTATGCGCTTCTTGGCGGCCGCATAGGATCGTGGATTGCGCCGAAAACGCAGCATATTTCGGATCGCATTACGGGTGCTCTCATGGTTGCCGCGGGCCTTTGGCTTGCTGTGATGCGTCGCCAGTAATAACCATATCTAGGCCAAATCCGGTCAAAACTTGAGACAAAACAACTTGCCGAACCGGTGGGTGAACAACTAAAAGGCTTCGAATGAGCCGCATAGGATTTTATCCGGGCAGTTTCGACCCCGTAACGCTTGGCCATATCGATATCATTCAGCGGGCCGCTCCGCTGTTTGACCGGTTGGTGATTGGTGTTGGCGTTCATCATGGAAAAGAACCGTTATTTTCAGACGAGGAGCGCGTGGCGTTTTTGGAGGCTGAACTCGGAGCCATCTCATCGGCAACCGGCACGGACATTGCCGTCAAGACATTCGACAATCTGACTGTCGATGCGGCAAAAGAAGCGGGCGCGCGCTTTATCGTGCGTGGCTTAAGGGACACCGATGACTTCAACTACGAAATGCAGATGGCCGGGACGAACAGTGCCATGGAGCCGACGGTCGAAACATTATTTTTCGCGGCTTCGCCGGATGTCCGGCATATCGCGTCCAAATTCGTCCGGCAGATAGCTGCGATAGGCGGTGATACGACAGCTTTCGTTCCCGAAGATGTTGCGCGCCGCATCGCTGAAAAACTGAGCAGCGGGTAGGGTTTTTTCGTTTTTGATTGACTCAAAAACGGACCCTATTTTTTGGATTTTACGTGCAACTTAATCGGAAAACCGGATCCCACTTTATTCGGAAGCACTCTGTTTTTTGATTTTACGTGCTTCTTGATCGGAAAACCGGATCCCACTTTATCCGGAAGCACTCTGTTTTTTGATTTTACGTGCAACTTAATCGGAAAACCGATTTTCACTTTATCCGGAAGCACTCTAGAATCGCTGTCCAAACCGTTAGTCGGAAAGGTTGTCTCCCATGCGCTTGAAGATAGGTCTCATTGCACTTGCCTTAATCTTTGCAGCCGGCACAGCATCGGCGGCTCCGGAAAAAAACCGGTTGGAAAATACGCTTTATCTCACCCTGAAATATGGACAGGTCGTTATTAAATTGCGTCCGGATCTGGCGCCCAAACATGTCGAGCGCGTCAAGAAGCTGGTGCGCGAAGGCTTTTACAATGGGGTCCCCTTTCATCGGGTCATCGACGGCTTTATGGCGCAATCCGGCGATCCCACGGGCACGGGAATGGGGGGTTCGAATTATCCGGATCTTCCAGCTGAGTTCACCAAAACGCCTTTCATCCGCGGTACGGTCGCCGCTGCGCGTGGCTCTGAACTCAACAGCGCCAACAGCCAATTTTTTATCTGTTTTGAGTCTGTACCAGGACTGAATGGCAGGTACACGGTGTGGGGCGAAGTCCTGAAGGGTATGCGGTTTGTCGATCTCATAAAAAAAGGCGCACCAGGTTCTGGGACCGTCAAAAATCCCGACAAGATCATGAAGATTGCCGTAGCGGCTGACGTACTAAATTAATTGCCTGCGCGGCATCTGCAAACGCATAGCGGAAGGAACGCTTTTATGGCGGATATCAAGGATCCGGAAAATACACTCATTGCGGAGATTACGCACGGCCGCGTCATTATTGAGCTCAGACCCGAATTAGCGCCCAACCATGTTTCGAGAATCAAAGAGCTTGCGAGAGAAGGGTTCTATGATGGGCTCGTCTTTCACCGCGTGATTGACGGCTTCATGGCGCAAACCGGCGATCCGACCGGAACCGGCACGGGCGGCTCTGGCCAAAACCTTTCTGCTGAATTTAGTGATGCGCCCCATCAGCGCGGAACAGCCTCCATGGCGCGCTCCACCGCTCCAAACAGCGCCGACAGTCAATTCTTCATCTGCTTTGAGGATTCAAGCTTTCTCGATGGGCAATATACGGTTTGGGGGCAGGTCATAGAGGGCATGGAACATGTCGATAAGCTCAAGCGTGGCGAGCCCGTCAACAATCCGGACAAGATTGTGAAAATGAGCGTTGCCGCCGACGAGACTTAGAACATATTTGATGAACTCCAGTTTGCCAATTACGCTCTAGTGCTTTGTTTCTATGCATTTTCGGGGCGGAAATCGCCCACACTTTTCCTGAAAATGCTCTAGTAGTACCAATGGTCCATGAGTTTGGCTCATGGAGCATTGGCAAGCGCGACTGCGCGTCGCGCCTTATGGCGCGTGAGCCTGCGTGGCGCCTGAACGCTCATCGGTCATACCCAATGACCGATGGTATAAAATGGTTGTCCGCCTGTGCGTGCCGACGAATTTGATTATGAACTTCCCCCCGAGCGAATTGCGCTCAGGCCTTGCCGGCCTCGCGACGCGGCGCGTCTGCTTTGCGTTGAACCGGAACGCAATCCACCTTTCACCGACCGGGTCGTTTCCGAATTAGCGGATGTGTTAAGCCCTGGCGATGCGCTGGTGATTAATGACACGCGGGTCATTCGCGCCGCTCTCACGGGCGTGCGCGTGCGCCAAGGGGTTGAAGCGCGTATCGCTGTTACGCTTCTGAAACCTCTCGATGCAAACCGCTGGCAAGCGCTCGCCCGGCCGGCTAAGCGGCTCAAAAGCGGAGACCGCATTGATTTCGGTGCAGATGGCCGCGTTTGCCTGCAGGGCACATTGAGCGCCACCGTCGAGGAGCGCCGGGGGGAAGGCGAAGTGATACTCGCCTTTGACTTTCATGGTGCGGTGCTTGAGGACGCTATTGGTACGGTCGGGGAGATGCCGCTGCCTCCCTATATTGCGTCGCGGCGGCCGGCGGACGAGCGGGACGACAAGGACTACCAAACCGTTTTTGCCGCCCGGGATGGCGCGGTGGCGGCGCCGACCGCGGGGCTTCATTTCACGCAACCCCTTTTCGATGTGCTCTCCGCTCGTGGCATATCGCACCACTTCGTGACGCTTCATGTCGGGGCCGGCACGTTTCTGCCCATGAAGGCCGCCGATACGCAGGATCATAAAATGCACGCGGAGTGGGGTGAAGTGCACGCGGATGTTGCGGATGCTCTGAATGGCGTACGGGCTCAAGGCGGACGGCTTGTGGCCATAGGGACGACGGCGCTACGGTTGCTCGAAAGTGCAGCGGATGAAAGTGGCTCAATTCACCCCTTTGCCGGAGAAACGAGCCTCTTCATCACGCCGGGCTATCGTTTTCGTGCAGTGGACCGGCTTTTCACGAATTTTCATTTGCCGCGATCGACTCTATTTATGCTGGTTTCTGCTTTTTCTGGATTGGATGTCATGAAGCGCGCCTATGCCCATGCAATTGAGCAAAATTACCGCTTTTATTCCTATGGCGACGCATGTCTGCTGAGCCCGAAAGCCGAAACGCTGTGAGCAAGCCTATCCACTTCCATCTCGAAGCCACGGACCAGGCCGCGCGGCTGGGGGCGATTTCAACGTCGCACGGCGTGATCCGGACGCCGGCATTCATGCCCGTTGGCACAGCCGCGACCGTCAAGGCAATGTTTCCCGAATGCGTGAAGGCGACCGGCACCGACGTGCTTCTCGGCAATACTTATCATTTGATGTTGCGCCCAGGTGCGGAACGGGTTGCGCGGCTTGGCGGTTTGCACCAATTCATGAATTGGAATGGACCGATATTGACGGACTCCGGCGGCTTTCAAGTCATGTCCCTCGCCAAACTTAGAAAAATCTCGGAGCAGGGGGTGATTTTTCAATCTCATATCGATGGTGCAACCCATGAGCTGACGCCGGAACGATCGATCGAAATTCAAGTGTTGCTCGGCGCGGATATCGTCATGGCATTTGATGAGTGCACACCCTTTCCCTGCAAGCGGGAAGAGGCGCAAGAGTCGATGGAATTGTCTATGCGTTGGGCGGAGCGGTCCAAAACAGCATTTGGCAGCCAAACGCATCACGCCCTCTATGGGATTGTTCAGGGCGGCATTCATCCAGATCTACGCGAACGCTCCGCCAAGGCGCTGCTCGATATCGGCTTTGACGGATATGCCGTCGGCGGACTTGCCGTTGGCGAGGGCCAGGAGATGATGCTCAAGACGTTGGAGCAAACCGTGCCCTGTTTGCCGGCGGACAAGCCGCGCTATTTGATGGGTGTCGGCACACCGGACGATATTTTATCCGCTGTCGAACGCGGGATCGATATGTTCGATTGTGTGATGCCGACACGTTCGGGCCGGCACGGGCAGGCCTTTACCTGGGAGGGACGCGTCAACCTGCGCAATGCCGTTCACGCGGACGACCCGCGGCCGCTCGACGCCGCCAGCGCCTGTCCGGCGGCTAACAGCTACTCGCGCGCCTATCTCCACCATTTGGTGAAGTCCGGTGAATATCTCGCGGCGATGTTGCTCACCTGGGCCAACGTTCATTTTTATCAGGACTTCATGCAGGCAATACGCACCGCGATCGCCGAGAACAGGTTTCAGGATTTTGCCAGAGAGACTCGGGCGCGCTTAGGGTCGCAAGACGAGGATCGTGGCGGCGCGCCGGTCATCTGAACGAGGACGTGGATGACTTATACCATCGGTCATTTCCAATGACCGATGGGCGTTCAGGCGCCACGCAGGCTTGACCGCCATTAGGCGCGCGCCACGCGGTCGCGCTTGCCAAAGGAAATTATGAGTCAATCATAATTTCCTTTGGTCTTAGATATCCTCTTTCACGAGATTTTCGCGATAGAGCAAATAGAGGCCGGAGGCGATAACGATGGCGCCACCGGCGAGCGTCCAAAGCGTCGGAATATCTCCAAACACAGCAAATCCGAGAGACGTCATCGAGATAAGCCCAACATAGGTGAATGGCGCAAGCGTCGAGGCGGGCGCCATGCGATGGGCCGCAATGAGCAGCAAATGGCCAACGCCGCCGGTCACGCCGAGGGAGGCCAGGAGAATCCAAGTGAATAAATCCGGTGGCCACTGCCAGTCGGTAAAAATCAATGGCGTCAAAAGAACGATGCCGGCAAGGGGCGAATAGATAAAAGTTGTTCTTGTGGAATCATGGGCCGCGAGATAGCGCGTCGAAATATTGTAAAGCGAATAGCTCAGCGCTGCGCCAAAGCTCAAAATAACGGCCCAGTGGATGCCTCCATATCCGGGGCGCGTCACAAGAATGACCCCGGCAAAGCCCGTGAGAACGGCGAACAAGCGACGCCAGCCGACCCATTCGCCGAGCAGCGGGCCGGCGAGTGCCGCGACTATCAGCGGGGTCAGGAAGAATATCGTGATGGTTTGATCGAGCTGAAGATATTTTAGCGCGTAGA
Organism: bacterium MnTg02; assembly: GCA_008974985.1. Lineage (GTDB taxonomy): Bacteria > Pseudomonadota > Alphaproteobacteria > Rhizobiales > BFAS01 > MnTg02. Next base: position 3,425 of record BFAS01000331.1, on the reverse strand, counting down.
AATTGAAGATCGTTGCGCCGAACAAAAAAATGGAGCGCAGAATCTGGTGTCCGGGTTTTTTGGTTTTGCCAAGATCGGCGAGGATATACGGGCCATATATGACCAGAGTAAAGACAATTTGCCAGGCAAAGCGGAACCAGACGATCTCCATGGCCGGGAGTTGCACGACGCCCGCGAGATATTTGGCTGCGGCGTCCAGAAAAGAGAACAGGACCACAGCGGCGCACATCAGACCGATGGCCTTTACATTGGAGCGTGGCGCCACCATATCTGCCGGGCTGGTCACAAATTTGCTCTTTCCCTTGCCCGAAGCGGGCCGCGCACTATACGCAGTTTCGTGGACCGGCGAGATGAAAAAGCGCGGCGTTAAGTAAGTCGTTACAGTTTCGCCCGATGGTGGCGGCAGGCGGCCGCAGGAGCTCTTGACCTTGCACCGCCGCGCCCCTAATGTCCGCGCAATCTTCATTGGGGCCCGTAGCTCAGTTGGTAGAGCAACTGACTTTTAATCAGTAGGTCACAGGTTCGATCCCTGTCGGGCTCACCATTGTTTTCAAGGGGTTAGCGGAATTTCGCTCAAAATGTTGTGCACCAAAACCGGGGCTGTTGTGCACCTTTGTTCGCAATTTGCCCCCAAACGCAAAGTTATTCCCTCTTCCGGCTAAATTTGAGAATTGCATTTTTGGCCAACTTGACCTGGTTCACGCCCTTCCGATAGTGGTCAACCATCCCTTTCGAGTGACCGGTGATGGCCTGTATCTCGGCGTCTGTGCATTCGCATTCGGCGAGAAAGCAGCAAGCCGATTTTCGCAGACCATGGGTCACTAATCGATCCTCGCTGAGCGGGGCCATCTCCGGCTTGTCGAGCTGTAGGCGTAGGGCTACGTTCCATCCACTCTTCCACGGCACACCCCTGGAGTTGGTTAGGATGTTGACGCTCGTTCGCGGAAGTCGATCGATGACCGGTTGGAGATCGTCGTGGATCGGAATGAAAATTGGCTTTCGGGTTTTTTCCTGCTTGACCGAGATCATGCCATTGCGAATGTCGGTCCACTTCATGTTCAGCACGTCGCCGATACGCTGGCCGGTATAGAGACAGAACGCCGCGACCGCCCAGATGTGCGGCGCTGCATGAGCCTTAAAGTGATTGATCTGATCCCAGGACCACGGTTCCCAGCCGTCGCCTGTCCTAAGCGATTTGACCTCTCGGCACGGGTTGTTGTCGGCGTATTCTCGTGGCACACCCCAGGCTATCAATGCGGATAGGCATTTGATCATATAGTTTGCCTTGTAAGGTGTGTGGGCGTGCGCTTCCTGGAGTTCCAGGACGTGCTTGGGGCGAATGCGTGAGACCTTCACGTCTCGCCACATATCGACAAAGACGCCGTGATAGCGGCGATATTCGTGCTTGGTTTTGTCGGCCAAATTATTGAAATGGGCACTTGCTTGATAGGCTTCGACGAGGGCGGCCATTGTTCCCTTGAGCACCTTAAATGGCGAAGCGACCTCTTTCTCTGGGTCCAGCGCTCCGATCTTCTCCAGTTCTTCCCAGAAGGCCGGATCTGTAGGCTCGCCAGGGATACGAACGGAGATAAGCTTTTCGCGGTGCTTTTGAGCGGCTTTGCGGTTCGGTCGCCAATACCAGTAAACCCGGCCTCGGGCTCTAACCGGGGTGACGCCCGCCGGCAGCTCCATTTGGGTTTTGGTCGGTGACATTTCGGATTCCTTCGCTCACCTCGTCCATTTCATCATCGCGGGGTTTTGACTGTGTGGCAAGAATTGCTGCGTCAACGTCCGCCCAACGCCAGCGTTTTTGTCCTTCTATAAGAATAGGGGACGGCAAGACACCATCATCGACAAGGGTATCTATTTTGCCCTCTGAGAAATCCAGACGAAAGGCCAGCGTAGCCCTGGATACATAGTCAGGGGCAAAGGGGCGTCGGATGTCGGATTTTTTGCGGGACACTGCTATCTGCCGGTCTCAACTTTTGTTTTGTTGTGAGATTTTTCGGGCGACGCCCTATCCTCTAAGCGCTGTTTGTAGTGCTCCAAAAAGCGTTTTTCCTCCTCCGGCGTTGGCATCTTGAAGGGCGGGTAAAGCAGTTTTAATGTATTCAGATCCCCCTCCATCTCACCGATTATTTTATGCAGCAGAGACTGAAAATTTTTATCTTGCTCTTCAGGGTCTACGTTGTGCGCAAAGGCAGCACGCTGCTCGGCCATCAAATATAAGAGACGAGCCCATCGATGTCCTTGAATTCTTAGTCGGTCTGCAATACTAGATAATTGAGAAATAGCAAAATTTGATGGTGCAATGTTGTTATCCACAATACTACTTAATAAAGTAACAATAGAATTTTTATCGAATAAATATTTATATTGTTTTATTATTTCATGAGTAACAATATGAGAAAAATTCCTATTATAATTTTGTATGGATTGTGCCCTTAAATCTTTGTTTTTGTGATTGCATTCGTTCTGATATTGATATTTACTTGAGTAAATAGGCCGTAAAGAGCTAAGTAAGTCTGTTAAGCGCTCATTTAAATCATCGCTAGATATTTGCGATTCATACCATTTCTTTCCAGTTTCTTGTTTAACAAGGTCTGCAATGGATATAACCGCGATCGCAAGGAATTTATCAAAAGGGTCCGAAAATAACTTCTCTTTGATAGTCAGTCCTGCGCCGTCAGCGCCATAAGTTGATTCTATGGCGTGGCCGATGGCCTGGCTGATGTTTTCTGCACGCCCGCTCTGCACCACTATGTCCAGAGCTTCACGTACTGCTGGCGTCGGGCGAAACCCAATTATTTTTTGTTTTTTTGGGAACGCTTTTTTTTCTGTTGCGGTTGTTGCTTTTCTAGTCGTGGCCATGTATAACATCCTGTATGCGTATCTGTTAAACACATAAACGTCAATGGTATTTCGGTACTGTAGCACAGTGGCGCACAGAACTCAGAGAAGATGCAGGCAATGGCCTTAGAATTTATCGATGAATCAGTGGAAATCCGCATTTTTCCAGGCGAGCGCGTCCTAAGAAAGGATGTTGCAAAACTCCTCGGTATCCATCCTGCTTCTTGCACCAAGCTTGAGCGGAGAGGAGAACTCACGCGTTTGCCCGTTGGCGGTAAGATTTTTTATGCGTTGAAAGAGGTGAAGCGTTTGGCTGGAATTGAATAAGAAGATTTAGCGGGGGTTGAATTGAAATCTCGGGCTTGGCAAGGGATGGCTAGCGTTCCTGCCGCCACCGTGACCTTTACGATGGCGGTGGCGAATATTGACTATTTGAGCGGCCTAGGTTCAACGCACACCTATTTTGAGGTGGCGGGCGTTGCAATTACCCGCGCCGATATCCTGGCGTCGCTGGGCCTTGGAATCGATCTCATTATGATCTTCTCAGCGCTGGCAATGTATGAGTGGGCGCGTAA
>BFAS01000330.1 GCA_008974985.1 bacterium MnTg02 | reverse complement strand
GAGGACGTTGAAACCACTGCAATCTGCCGCGTCAAAGGCCTTGAACGGGCAACAAGCCCGTCCCGCGACATTTTCCTTGCATATTTTTGCGGTTTCAACGCCATTTTGATCCTGTTTATGAGTCCATGACCTAAAGCCCTGTGTTGGAGACATAGAGCACCCCAGCCAAATCATGAGGATGGCCCCCACGATCACCAACAGCCACAACATGACAGTGCCGGTTCCAACCCGTCTAAGCGTCCATGACCTAGCTCTTGCAAACTATTGAATTCCTTGATCTCAGTCAAAACGCCCCATTCGCTGTAAATCTGTAAGGGGCTTTAGCAGGCTGCTGTACGATTCGAGACGCTCTGACAAGGCATTTTCATGGATATTGCTTACCGGTTGCCGGCGGGAGGATCGAACGGCCTGTCGGGCGTGGAGCTCGGCTCGGTGGGGCCGAGCGGCCCTGGAGGAAATCGTTTTGCCGCCGAACGTCTCTTTTCGCGCTCTGGTCCTGTCGCGTTTTTTAACTGTTGAACCGCATTGCGTGCGTTGACGATATGACGTCCGTTGGGAAAGGCCCTTAGGTAGGCTTCGTAAGCCGCGTGCGTTCCGAGCTGCTTGGCTTTTCGCCACACAGCATCGTCGAAGCGCCGTTTGGTCTCCGCAGCGCCAAGGGCCGCGATGCGTTGGCGCACCTCGTCCGCGTGCCGGCCATCGGGATGTTGATCGAGGTAGCTTTGAAGGGCAGGTTTGGTGGCGGCCTTGTCGGCTTCCGCCCAGGCCGTGTTGTCGGCGCGCTGCTTGGCCTCCTCTGCCTTAAGGGCCGCGATACGTTGGCGCGCCGCGGTCACATGCCGGCCCTCGGGATGGCGATCGAGGTATGTCCGCAGGGCAGGCTTGGTAGCGGCCTTGCCGGCTTCCGCCCAGGCTGTGTCGTCGGCGCGCTGTTTGGTCTCCTCGGCCTCAAGAGCCGCAATGCGTTGGTGCGCCTCGGCCACATGCCGGCCCTGAGGTTGGTGATCGAGATATATCCGTAGAGCAGGCTTGGTGGCGGTCTTGCCGGCTTGCGCCCAGGCCGTGTCGTCGGCGCGCTGCTTGGTCTCCTCGGCCTCAAGAGCGGCTATACGTTGGCGCGCCTCGGCCACATGCCGGCCCTCAGGCTGGTGATCGAGGTATATTCGTAGAGCGGGCTTGGTGGCGGTCTTGTCGGCTTCCCCCCAGGCCGCCGTGTCGTCGGCGCGTAGCTTGGCTTCTGTCGCTTCAAAGGCCGCAATGCGTTGGCGCGCCTCGGCCACATGCCGGCCCTCGGGCTGGCGATCGAGGTATGTCCGCAGGGCGGGCTTGGTCGCGGTCTTGCCGGCATCCGCCCAGGCCGTGTCGTCGGCGCGCTGTTTGGTCTCCTCGGCCTCAAGAGCGGCTATACGTTGGCGCGCCTCGGCCACATGCCGGCCCTGAGGCTGGTGATCGAGATATATCCGCAGGGCGGGCTTGGTGGCGGTCTTGTCGGCTTCCCCCCAGGCCGCCGTGTCGTCGGCGCGTAGCTTGGCCCCCTCGGTCTCAAGGGCCACTATACGTTGGCGCGCCTCGGCCACATGCCGGCCCTCGGGCTGGCGATCGAGGTATGTACGCAGGGCGGGCTTGGTTGCGGTCTTGCCGGCTTCCGCCCAGGCCCTGTCGTCGGCGCGCTGTTTGGTCTCCTCGGCCTCAAGAGCCGCTATACGTTGGCGCGCCTCGGCCACATGCCGGCCCTCTCTCTGGTAATCGAGGTATATCCGTAGAGCGGGCTTGGTTGCGGTCTTGTCGGCTTCCGCCCAGGCCGTGTCGTCGGCGCGCTGTTTGGTCTCCTCGGCCTCAAGAGCCGCTATACGTTGGCGCGCCTTGGCCACATGCCGGCCCTCAGTCTGGTAATCGAGATATATCCGCAGGGCGGGCTTGGTTGCCGTCTTGCCGGCTTCCGCCCAGGCCGTGTCGTCGGCGCGCTGTTTGGTCTCCTCGGCCTCAAGGGCCGCTATACGTTGGCGCGCCGCGTCCACATGGCGGCCCTCGGGATAGCGATCGAGATATGTCCGCAGGGCGGGCTTGGCGGCGGTCTTGCCGGCGGCCGTCCAGGCTGTGTCGTCGGCGCGCTGTTTGGCCTCCTCTGCCCCAAGAGCTGCGATGCGTTGGTGCGCCTCGGCCACATGCTGGCCCTCAGGATAGCGATTGAGATATGTCCGCAGGGCGGGCTTGCTGGCGGTCTTGTCGGCCGTCGCCCAAGCCGTGTCGTCGGCCCGTTGTTCGGTTTCGGTCATTGTCTGCGCCGAGGGTGATGTCTTCGTAAGGTCATGCGCCCAAAAGCCCACGCCAACCAAAATAGCGCACATGGCAATGTAAGCGGACAGTGCCTTGTATAAGGGGCCGTTCCGCTGGGGCGGCTTTGATTCGGGTTGGGGCTTATCAGAGCCGAGACCATCGAATACCGGGCGATTGTCCTGCTGAGTTAAGCTCTGGTAGGCCTCGTCGATGCTGTTGGTTGTTTTGTCGTCGCCGTGTTCGGATGGAACGGGATTGGATTCAAACGCTTTGACCAAGCCTTTATAGACGGCACGCGTTTCCTCCTGCACATCGACCGGCGGTTCATCCGCTGCCGAATTCGGGTGACTATCGGGGAGCGGGCTCGTGCCGTCAGGATATGTTTCCGGCTCTTCCTCTCCCGTGTCTGCAGGTGGAACGTCGAGCTCTTCTGACGAGGCACTGTCTGGGAACGGGCTCGCGATGTCATGAGATGTTGCATCGGGCGGGGCGAGGCTCTCGTCATTGGCTGACGGCAGCCACGAATCGGGCAATTCAATTGTTGCAGGGAGGGCGGTGGTTTCGTCCCCATAAGCCTGCTGAACTTGGCGCGACGTGAGATTCAGCGCCGCACTGAGATCAGCGCCATGAAGATGTGCACCCTCGAGTCTGACATGTTCTAAATCGGTGTGCTCGAAGCATGTGCCTTGCAGATTAGCCTGGCATAGGTTGGCGGCGTTAAGCCGGGCATTTGAAAGATTGGCCTTGGATAGATCCGCACCATAAAGATTTGCAAATGTTAGCGTTGCATCAATCAATTGGGCATTGTGAAGTTCGGCGCCGCTCAATTCGATCGGACCGCCATTCGTTGGGCCCCATTGCTTTTCGCTTAGATCCAAACTTAGCGCGTTTAAGTCCGGGACGATCTCGGGATGCTCCCGGCGCCACGCGTTCCACCCCTCAGGGCCTTTCTTGAGTTGTAATACGTGCTGACTATTAGCCATGCCGGACATCCGATTGCGAGGATATCAGTCTTCCGGTGCGCATATGACCTGGAAACAGTGTCCAAAGCGTCTGGCTTAGAGGTGTAACCGTGCGGTGTGAACAAGCCAGAGCGATATTTGGGTCCAGGTTCACAAAGAGGTTATTGCATCGCATGAACCACGTCGAGAGTGGTTTGCACATTTGCCGCAGTCGCAGTCTGAACTCCGCCGCAGACGTAGGCGCACTGACCATTGTACAGTTCGCAACTTGTGTATCGTTGGTCGCGAGGTTTGCTTCAAATATCCCAACTGTCCGGCAAACCGAAGACAATGCTGTGCCCTGCCTTGCGGCAGGCGCGACCTGCCGCAAAATCTCTACAATCTGCTGTGGACAAAGTCGCGTCGTTAACATTATCGGCCTCTTTAATATGCGGCCAATTCTCTCATATTGCTTGGCTCAAATAATGTTCGTAAGGGAATTCAGGTTAACGAACACCCCTTGCTGGGCCACAAGCCAGCTTCTTTGCGTTGCCGGTGCTCCCATAAGGGGTCCTGCGGAAATTTTTCCCCCGGAATCACTCTAAAGGAATGCGATGCGGCCGCGGCTGGAAGCGGTCAAGAAAGCTGCATGGTTTTCGTGGAACATTTGCGGCGCGCGCTCAATAACGCTCCGTCCGGCGCATGATGAGCAGCAAAACGAGCATGATGAGAAAGCATGCGGTGAGGGCCAAAAAGAGATCCGCGAAGGCCATGACCAAAGCCTCTTGCCTGACGATGCCCGCAAGCTTTTTAAGGGCGGCAAGGCGGGCATCGGAATTGAGGGCCGCGAAACTTTCGGTGAACCGGGTCAGCGCCTCTTCAACTTGGTAACGTCCCCAGCTCATTTGCTCGTTGAGGCGGGCCAAGTGAAGGTCGAGACGGTTGTTGAGGCCTGTGTTGATCAGCGCCAGTCCGACCGCGCCGCCAAGATTGCGCATCAAGGTATAAAGCGCCGAGGCATTTTTCAGCCGCTCTGCCGGGAGCGTCCCGAGGGTAATGATGTTGACGGCGGCAAGCGCCAGCATGATGGAACTGCCCCGGAGGATCTGCGGAATGATCAGCTCATAAAATCCCCAATCGTTGGTGATATAGGAGGCTTGCCAAGTGCCGAGCGCAAAGGTGGCAAAACTTATTCCAAGCAGCAGACGAAGATCTAATATGAGGACGAGCCGTCCGGCGATCGGGCCCGTGGCCAATTGGGCGAGGCCTGTGACGATCATTGTTGTGCCAATCATCAGGGGCGAGAAATCGCGAACCGTGGCGAGATAGATCGGATAGAGGTAGGTGAGACCATGAAGACCAACGCCGATCATGAAGCCGAATGTCGCGCCCGTCCAAAAATTGCGGACGCGAAAGGCGCTGAGATCAACGATTGGATTAGCGGCATTGAATGCGCGCCAGAAAAACAGGCAAGCGCCTGCACCTGAAATCAACATACCGGCGGTAACGGTGCCGGACTCGATCCAATCTTCGCGTGGACCTTCCTGCAATACATATTGCAGCGCACCGAGAAAAAGCGCCATTCCAAAAAGCCCAGGCCAGTCGAATCCCTCCAACAGCTTGAGGTTTGGTTTGTCGAAATCGATGAGGCGCCAGCCGGTTATGGTGACGAAAATACCGGGGATGATGTTGACCAGAAAAATCCATTGCCAGGAAAACGTTTCCGTAAGATAGCCGCCGATGGTCGGTCCCAAGGTTGGGCCGAGTGTCGCGACAATGGCGATGATCGATCCAATAAGGTATTGTTTTGAGCGCGGAAAGATCGTGAAAGCGGTGGCGAAAACCGCTGGCACCAGCGGCCCGCCGACAAAGCCCTGCAACGCCCGCCAAAAAATCATCTCGTTCATGGTCGTGGCGGTCGCGCACATGATGCTCATGACGGTGAAAGCCGCCGCAGAGAAGGTAAATGTGTAACGGGTTGAGAAAGCGCGTAGCAGAAAACCTGAGAGCGGAACGGAGATAACTTTCGCGATCAGATAGCTGGTCTGTATCCAGGGTAATTCGTCAGTGCTCGCTGACAAGCCGGCCTGTATCTGGGTCAGAGAAGCGGAGACCACTTGAATATCAAGAATCACCATGAACATGGCAAAGCACATGGTGAAAAAAGTGAAGTAATAGCGCGGCTCGACGTAGTCGACCTTGCCCGGAGTTGCAATCGTTGCGTTGTTTGCTGTCGGGGTATTCACGAGTGCTGTCCGGCGTTCGGCGCTAGCCAAAGGTTCGGCCGCATCATTTTTCTCGTGTTCCTTCCGCCTCGGCGCGCTCCCAGCCAAGCAGGCCCATCAATGTTGGCGGTGGCGCGTTTTTGTCGAGCGTATCCACATTGACCACGACGGATAGCCCGGGACGGAGCCGGCCTTGCGCCGCCACATCGGAGGGAATTGATATGCGCACGGGAACCCGCTGAACGATTTTCGTGAAGTTCCCGGTGGCGTTTTCCGGCGGTAATAGTGAAAACTCCCGCCCGGCCGCCGGCGCAATACTCTCGATGCGCCCGCTAATCGTTTCCTCTCGAAAGGCATCAACCTCGATGGCCACAGGTTGGCCGACTTTCAGCCTGCTGATTTGCGTTTCCTTAAAGTTAGCCTCAACATATATCCGGTCGAGGGGAACGAGGGCGAGCAATCGTGTGCCGGATTGCAGCAACTGCCCTTGCTTGACGGCCAAATTGCCGACAATGCCGTCAATGGGAGCGCGAACATTTGTGTATTCGAGATCACGTTCGGTTTTCTTAAGAGCCGTTTTATATTCCTGCCTGAGATGAATTGCTTCCTGCTGCTGCGCTCTAAAAACTTCAACATTCGCGCGTGCCGCCTGCACCGCTGCTTCGGCGCTTTGCACCGCGGCGTTTGCCCGCGCAAGTGCGGCATGGGCAGCGTCAAGCGTCTTGCGGCTTGAAAAGGATCGTTTCGCCAAACTCTGGGTTCGCTCCAAATCAGCAGCCGTGCGGCTGGCTTCGGCACCGGCGGCGGTCAGGTCCGCCTTGGTCTGCAAAACAACGGCCGTCTGCGCGTCAATCTGCCGTGCGATGCGGGCAATGCTTGCGTTCTGGGTTTTGATCTTGCCTTGCGCCGCCTCTACTGCGATCTGATAGTCGCCGGGGTCGATCACAACCAGCAGATCACCCGCCTTAACGTGAGCGTTCTCTAGGACAGCGACGGTCGCGGCATAGCCGGCAACTTTCGGCGAAATGATTGTCAGTTCCGAGCGGACATAGGCGTCGTTTGTGGTGATAAAGAACTGGCCACGAATGAGCCAGTCATAGCCAAGCGTGCCGCCAAAAGCGAGTGGAACAAGCAACAATACGGAAGCCACAAATCTTTTCAGCCTTGGAGATCTCCGGATGATTGCCGTGTTTTCCAATGCAACCGGCGCGCTCTCAAGGCTGGTTTCCGGTGAGGCTTTTTCCGATTTCTCGAGTGCGGTGTCCGGATTCCCGGCGGCGGCGCCGGCAACAATAGCAGTGCCTTCGGCGTCTTTCGTGCCGGGGGAGCTGTTATCATCCGCCGTGCCGGCTTCTTTCCTATGCGTTTGTTTTTTTGTCGCCATGCTTGCAGGTTTTGAGATTTTGGCGGCCGTCGCCCGTCTCTTGATCCTCCATATCAAAGCGCAGCAGGACCGCCGAAGCAAGAGCGAGGGTGCGCTTATCTCTCACAGAGTGGAAGGTGAGCCCGCAAATGCTTTCATCGCAGGGATTTGAATTCATGAAATTTGGGGTGACTGAGGCCGGCCGGCGCGCAGATGGGCCGTGCTTAGAAGGCTAAAGCATGGGCGACGAAAAAGACGGCCATGAATAGCGCGGAGGCGGTTATGGAAATATACGTCATGTGAAACGACTTTGAGCAATTGGTCCGGATTTGGCGGGGCATCGTCCTGGATATGCCGCATGCGGCACGATGTCGCGACAAATGGTAAATGGAAGCAAGTTTCGTATTTGCGGCAATTTCATCAAGCCTCTACGCCATTGTATCTACGGTCAAAAATCGGCCAGGATCGCATATTTTAGAATTAGAAGACTTCTAAACTACTGAAATCGCTCTACAAATAGGGATATACGGAGAGTCGGCATGACAACATTTGTCGTTGACAGAGCACATGCCACGGCCTTTATCTAAAGGCGCGCTTCACCGCAATTGTTGACGGTGAAGTCCGATATCGGGGCTTTGAACCCCGCCTATTGGAGGAAAAAATGAAGAAGTCTTGTCTATGGCGCGGCATTCGCTGCGTGGTTTATTCTCTTATTGTCATGATGCTGGCTCTGCCTGTCGCGCACGCGGCGGGTGAAGTAAACGTCTATTCTTATCGCCAGCCTTATCTTGTCGAGCCGCTTTTCAAAGCCTTTACGAAAACATCGGGCATCAAGGTCAATGTCATCTTTGTGAAAAAGGGATTGATCGAGCGTATGGCCGCGGAAGGCGTCAATAGTCCGGCCGACATTCTGCTAACCGTCGATATTGGACGGTTGACCGGTGCGGTGGCAAAGGGTGTTACGCAACCCGTGAAGTCGTCCGTGCTCCGGAAAAATATTCCGGCGGCCTATCGCGATCCGGCGGGGCAATGGTTCGGGCTCACCCGGCGGGCGCGCGTTGTGTACGCGTCGAAGGATCGGGTCAAGCAAGACGCCATTACCTATGAAGAGCTTGCCGATCCGAAATGGAAAGGCAAGATCTGTATCCGGTCCGGGCAGCATGTCTACAATGTCGCTCTCATCGCTTCCATGATTTCCCATCATGGTGAGGCGAAAACGAAGGAATGGCTCAACGGCGTTAAGGAGAACTTGGCGCGCAAGCCCTCCGGCAATGACCGCTCACAAATAAAGGGTGTCTATTCCGGCGAGTGCGACCTTGCGGTCGGGAACACTTACTATATGGCCAAGATGATGCTGAACGACAAACAGCCCGAGCAGAAGAAATGGGCGGCATCGGTCAAAATGCTGTTTCCGAATACGGCAGCTCGCGGGGCACACATTAATGTGTCGGGCGTTGTGCTTGCCAAGTACGCGCCGCATAAGGCGAACGCCATCAAGCTCATGGAGTTCCTGTCCGGCGATGAAGCGCAGAAAATTTATGCGTCGGTCAATCACGAATATCCGGTGAAAGCGGGTGTCGCCTGGTCGGATCTCGTCAAATCTTGGGGTGACTTCAAAGCCGATACGATATTGCTCGAAGAGGTTGCCAAAAACCGCAAGCGGGCCAGCGAGTTGGTCGATGAGGTGGGCTTCAACGAGGGACCCAATTCCTCCTAAATGAATGGCATGCGCGTTAGGCGCCAGGGATTGGGCGTCTCCTAGTGAGACAGGTCCATTCCCTCCGGTCCCTGGTGTCAGTTCATGTGTCCGGCGCGGAGCGGCTTTTGGCCGAACCGCCCGGCCACAGGATCGCGTCAACCTCACAGGGGATTTTGGAAAATGCTGAAGAAGACCTCCGATCGAAGGCCGCGAAGTTTCCGCCGCACACCTTCTCAATATATCATGGTGAACCAGCCGGAACATTTGGTGGGCATTGGCTTTCGTTGTTGGCTTGCGGGTTATGACACTGGCGATATTAATTGCTGGGAAGCTGGCTGGAACCAAATTTCGCGGGCGCTGGGTCCGGCTCGGGCCAAGCCTGTTGTTACGGAGCTTGCATGCTGGGTGAGAACAATCCACGCGCAAGCTTGCCGGAAGATTCAATATTATCCTGTGAATTGCGCCGGATTTTGCCGCGATGAGTGCATGGCGATATCGATGATCGCGGCATCGCAGCATAATGCCTGCCCGGCTCTACGGGCCTGCGCCTTCGCCCTAATCGGGGAAAGCCATATCGATCCCGTGATCGAGGCATCGGAAGAATTTGCCGGCGTTTTGCATGATGTCGAAATTAACCTTCGCATCGATTCTATCGCCGAGATCGCCGGTATATTGGATACTGGCACAACTCGCTTAGCGAATTAAAGCCCGGCCGCTCCGCTCGGCAAAACCGGATGTGCTGGGATTGAGCATTTGATGTATGGCTGAACAGAGCGCAAGTGCAGGTTATCAGCGGACGCCGACTGTGTGGGGTGTGCTCGGTCACGGCTGGGCGATAAGTTCGGTGCTGATCTCGGCCCTCGTGCTGGCGCCGGTGTTGTCGCTCGTTGCCATCGCGTTCAGCTCCGAGGATAATATCTGGCCACACCTGGTCTCGACAGTGCTTCCCGGTTCGGTGGCGCAGACGATTATGCTGATGGCCGGCGTCGGGATCGTCACGCTGGTCATCGGGACCGGTTCGGCGTGGCTGGTCACCATGTACCAATTTCGCGGCCGCGGCGCGTTTGAGTGGATGTTGCTGATCCCGCTGGCGATGCCGACCTATATTATTGCTTTTTGCTATGTCGAGCTCTGGGACTATTCCGGTTGGGTGCAAACGCCGCTCAGAGCGCTGTTCGGCTGGACAAGCGCGCGGGACTATTGGTTTCCCGAAATTCGCTCGTTGGGCGGCGCAATTACCGTCATGTCGTTCGTGCTCTATCCTTATGTCTACCTGACGGCGCGGGCCAGCTTTCAGCAACAATCGATTTGCGTTCTCGAAGTCGCCCGCACCCTTGGACGCAGCCCATGGGGAACCTTTTACGGGGTCGGATTGCCGCTCGCACGCCCGGCGCTGGCAGCGGGCGTTACGCTGGCCTTGATGGAATGCATCAATGATATCGGAGCGGTTGAATATCTCGGCGTGAATACGCTCACCGTCAGCGTCTATACGACATGGCTGGAGCGCTCCAGCTTGCCCGGCGCCGCGCAGCTCGCCTGCGTGATGCTGGTCTTCGTTTTTGCGCTTCTGTGGGTTGAACGCGCGAGCCGCCGTGGCCAGCAATACCATCACACGACGGGCCGCTACCGCACTCTTCCGGAAACGCGGCTTAGCGGTTGGCGCGGCGCCCTTGCCACCCTTTTTTGCGCCGCTCCTATCATTGTAGGCTTTCTTATTCCGTCGATTGTGCTGGTCGATGCCAGCTTGCTCTATTGGGCGCAGATGCTTGACGAACGTTTCTGGCTGGATGCTTGGCACAGTCTTGCCTTGGCCGGAACCGCGGCCTTGATCGCTGTCTGTTTGGGGCTCGTCCTTGCTTATGCGCGACGGGTTTCCACCGTGCCACTGGTTCAAGGGTTGAGCCGTTTGGCCAGTATTGGCTATGCCGTACCCGGAACCGTGCTCGCCGTTGGTATTATTGGATCCCTTGCCGATATCGATAGCGGCGTCAATGCCGTCTCGGATGTTTTGTTCGGTGTCACTATCGGTCTGGTTCTGACCGGCAGCGCGGCGGGGATTGTTTTTGCTTACACGGTTCGTTTTCTCGCCATTTCGCAGGGGGCTATCGAATCAGGATTGACCCGCATTTCGACTAATCTTGATTACGCGGCCCGGACCCTCGGGCGCACGCCGCTCGGTACGCTCATGGAGATCCATTTGCCGCTCATCCGCCCGGCCTTGGCGGCCGCGGCGATCCTTGTTTTTGTTGATTCCATGAAGGAGCTGCCGGCGACCTTGCTGTTGCGCCCGTTCAACTTCGATACGCTGGCGACGCGGGTCTATACGTTGGCTTCGCTTGATCTCTTCGAGGAATCGGCCTTGGCGGCGCTGACGATCGTCATGATCGGATTGTTGCCGGTCCTATTGCTCCACCGCACAATTTCCAAGGGGCGGGCGGGGCAGGCGGCACTCCGTACCCAAGATTAATAGCCGGTCTCACCGCCTAGAGCCAATCTAGAGCCCATTCGATGATCCCTGGTTCATCGAATGGGCTCTAGCTTTTCGTTTTTAAGCCTTTTCCGGCCGGAAAACCGCCCACACTTTTCCTGAAAATACACTAGAGAATTCCGAGTCAATTCTGTTTCACATCTGGTGCGATGATCCACAGGCAAGCAAGCGCAGCACTTGCGCCGCGACCAGGGCGACGGTTGGACGGCAATGTTGATCGGATGGCTTCTCTCAATCAAGCTCCCATGAAACGCCGATACGCACACGCAAGCTTTGCTCGCCGGCTTCGATCGGCACGGCTTCGGCGGCGAATTTAATTGCCGCGCGTGCGAAACTACGGCGAGGCTGAGCAAAGCTCGAGGATTCGCGAATTGAGATAATCTCACCAAGTTCAATGCCCGCGGCATCCGCATAAAGCTCGGCTTTGGCAATCGCTCGTCTCATCGCGTCGGCGCGCGCCTTGTCGCGGAACTCGTCAGCCTTGGACACGGAAAAAGATATGCCGCCAATTTGGTTTGAGCCAAGCGTCACGACCGTATCGAGAATTGCGCCCAATTTTGCCAGATCTTTGACACGGATGCGGACGGAATTGTTGACGCGATAGCCGATAAGCTGAGGCGGACGGTTATCTTTGAATCGTTGATAGCGTGGGGACACCGAGAAATTGGTGGTTTGAATATCTTCCTCTTTGAGCCCTTGTTTTTTGAGTTCGGCGATGATGCGTTTCATCGCCGCGCTGTTTACTTCAAGGGCTGTTCGCGCTGCTTCGGAATCGGACACAACACCTGTTGAGATATGAGCGGTGTCCGGCTTAGCGCTAACCGTTCCGGTCGCGCTCAAGCTGATTGTTCGCTTGTGGTCTTTTGCTTGAGCGTTTGGAGCAATCGCCGATATGGCAATGAGAATAGCCGCAACAAGGCAAGCTGAGGACCAGCCGCTACTCTGAGACATACTGCGGTGGGACATTGGAATTTTCCTTCGATAAGATCGTCAATGATTACCATAATACGAAACCGAAAATCAGACCAACAATGATGGAGGTTAACCAGAGTTTTCGTGGCTGCAATTGGTCAATCGCGCAACAGCCCAGAACTTTAGCAGTCGTTCATAAGGTACATTTAGGTCCGCAATTGGATATTTGCTCGTATCGATAATGCGGGAAACGCGGCCAAGGACGCTATCCATGCCGCTTTCTTTTGCTTGCGACTGGAATCCTGGTATAGACGGGCGGCGTTTTGGGGGCCCGTAGCTCAATTGGTTAGAGCCGACGGCTCATAACCGTCTGGTTGCAGGTTCGAGTCCTGCCGGGCCCACCACGCAGTCTCGCGCCAACCGTCCGCCAGTCAGTCCATCCCCAGTTGGATAGACCGGTAAATTCAGTGAGTTGTGGGCGGTTTGTGCATCGAATAAGCGCCGAGAGACAGTTCTCTGGCGGCGATTTCCCGGACGGTCTGAGAAACCACTTGCAATCGGCGGGGCGTCCATAGATGGCAACGCCATCCGAGAAATCTGCACAACAGCGGACTTAAAGCATCACGTAATCATGTTGTGATGGA
>BFAS01000329.1 GCA_008974985.1 bacterium MnTg02 | reverse complement strand
CAGCTGGCTTTTCCGCAGCCGCTTCCTTCGCTTGCTCTGCGGCCTCGCGTTCCGCCTCCTCGCGCTCCAGCCGTTTCTTGCCTGGAAGGGCTTTCTTTGGATTGTTGCGCGGCTCCCGCTTCATAATCCCCGCTTCGTCAAGGAAGCGATTGACCCGATCTGTTGGCCGCGCGCCGACCGACAGCCAATGTTTAATCCGGTCTTCCTTCAGCGTGATCCGCTCATCGCTCTCTTTCGGCAAAAGCGGATTATAAGAGCCGACGCGTTCGATAAAGCGGCCATCCCGCGGCGCCCGGCTGTCGGCGATGACAATGCGGTAATAGGGACGCTTTTTGGTCCCGCCCCGCGACAATCTAATCTTGACTGGCATTCAGCTTATCCTTTTCGTCAATTGATCTAATTTGTGTCATTTGTGGCACCTGCCGCCCCGCGACAGCAAACCGCTTAACCTTTCTTTTTTCCCGGCAATCTAGGGAGTCCGGGCAAACTTGGCAGACCGCCGCCGCCGCCAAGGCCTGGGAGAGCGCCTGGAAATCCTCCCGGTGGAAAGCCGGGCATGCCCGGCGGCAATCCGCCACCCTTGGCGGCTTCTTCCAGCGCCTCTGGCGGCAGGTCCGGCATATCGCCGCCAAAGAGCCCGGCAAAGCCGCCCTTCTTGCCCATCTTTTTCATCATGTCCGCCATTTGGCGGTGCATCTTCAGAAGCTTATTAATGTCTTGAACGCTGGTGCCTGACCCTGCCGCGACACGCTTCTTGCGCGAAGCATTCAAATGTTTCGGTTGGCGGCGCTCTTTGCGGGTCATAGAGGAGATGATCGCCTGCTGGCGCTTGATGATGGTGTCGTCCAGATTGGCGGCATCGATCTTCTTTTTCATCTTTCCGATACCGGGTAGCAGACCCAGCAAACCGGACATGCCGCCAATTTTCTGCATCTGTTTGAGCTGTTCGGCAAGGTCGTCCAAGTCGAATGCGCCTTTGCGCATTTTCGTGGCGATTTTCTGCGCCTTCTCGGCATCGATCGTTTCAGCGGCTTTCTCGACCAGGCTCACCAAGTCGCCCATGCCGAGAATACGCCCGGCGATGCGTGCCGGATGGAATTCTTCAAGCTCGTCGAGTTTTTCGCCGGTGCCGATGAGCTTGATGGGCTTGCCGGTAACAGCGCGCATGGAAAGCGCCGCACCGCCGCGGCCATCGCCATCGACACGGGTCAGCATGATGCCGGTAATGCCGATGCGCTCGTCGAAGGATTTCGCCAAATTGACGGCGTCTTGGCCAGTGAGCGCGTCCGCGACCAGAAGAATCTCATGCGGACGGGCGATATCGCGGATCTCCGCCGTCTCCGCCATCAGAGCTTCGTCGATATGAAGCCGGCCAGCGGTATCGAGAAGCACAATGTCATAGCCGCCAAGCCGGGCGGCTTCCATGGCGCGCTTTGCGATTCCCGTCGGCGGCTGCCCCTCGACAATCGGCAGCGTGTCAACGCCCGTCTGCTCGCCGAGGACGCGGAGCTGCTCCTGGGCGGCCGGGCGGCGGGTATCGAGAGAGGCCATCAACACCTTGCGTTTTTCCCGCTCGGTGAGCCGTTTGGCGATTTTCGCCGCGCTGGTCGTTTTACCGGAGCCTTGCAGACCGACCATCATGATCGCAAATGGCGGCGCGGCATTGAGATCGATGGGTGCCGCATCCGATCCGAGCATGGCGATCAGCTCGTCATGGACGATCTTGACCACCATCTGACCGGGGGTTACGGATCTCAAAACCTCCTGGCCGAGGGCCTTTTCCTTCACCGTTTCGGTGAAATCGCGCACCACATCGAGTGCGACATCGGCTTCCAGCAATGCCCGGCGCACCTCGCGCATGGCGGCAGTGATGTCGGATTCCGAGAGTGCGCCACGTTTTGTGAGTTTTTCGAATACGCCGGAAAGGCGATCGGACAGTGACTCGAACATTCTAATTCGCCTCGCCCGGCCTCTGAGAAGCTATGCCATCGAACAACTGGACGGCTTTTTGAAATTTGTCACGGCAGCCCGGATTGCAAAATCCCACGACATTGTCTTGGTAGACGATGAGGGAATCGGCGCTCACCGGCTCTCCTGACCAGGGGCAAGTCTCGTTAATACAATCCGCCAATTTCAAACCCTCGGCCATCGCTCTTCTCCACGACTGATTGCGCAACGGAAAAACACCCGCGGGCGAGTCCTCGCTGGCGGGTGGTGACCCTCCTGCCTCCCAGTTAATCGCAATATTGCGTTATTGCGTTATTCCTTGGACAGGACGGCGGCTCCGTTAATACAAGCCGTCGGTAAATTCAGGCGCGATCCTGTTGCAGAGTGGCCTATATGTCAAGAAAGGAAATAGAGTTGCGAATGTCAGCGCCACTCAATTCGAACCCAGCAAAGCAAAAAGTTTACCGCAAACCTGTCGTATCGCCTTGGCAATAATTTCATTGTAGAATTCTCTGCGGTTAAAACCATTTGAAGCCTCTTGTTCTGCCTTTGACTTGAGCACAGAGCACAAAATCGGATCCATTCAGAATTGCCAAAAAATAATGACATCGTGCAGCCGGGAAATTCCTGGCGTGGCTTTAAAGAATTGGAGCAGCGTTGGGCGCTGCTCGGCGAGCTGCATGCGCGGCCTTTCGAGCCGGTTGCCGTGCCGCGGCAATTTTATCATTTTGCCTTTCTCACTGACGACGATGAGAGACGCGCGGACCGCACGGCTTTAGAAACACTTGTGAAATCGCGTGGCGGGACGCCGCCCTCCGTGGACGAAAGCTTTCACAGGTCCAGCATCGGCGCGTGGGACTTGCGTTGGGAGAGCCATACCGAGTTCACCACCTATGCTTGGGGAACGTCTTCCGACAGCGGCACAATATTTTCACCGGCTCCCGATTTTGCATTCGATCCGTCAGGCCGTCTGATCGTCGCGGCTCATCTGAGTATCGTTTCTGACGATGTGTCCGATGCCGAAATCGAACGCATGTTCGACAGAAATAGCCTGTGCCTGATTGAGGCCGAACGAGGCGATGCGTTGGTGGCAACGGATTTCCAAGTCGATCCAACCGGTTTCACGCGGATCCTTATCCTCGATAAAGGACTTGGAGAGGATCGCGCCGGTACGCTTGTTCGGCGCATCATCGAGATCGAGACCTACCGGACATTAGCGCTTCTGGGACTGCCTCCCGCTCGGGAAGCCGCCCCCATTGTGCGCCAAACAGAACAAGAGCTCGCGGTTCTCACCGGAAAAATCAGAGACGCGGAGGATATCGAGACAAACCACGCGTCGCTTCGCCGCTTAACGGAGCTTGCCGCCAAAATAGAAGCCCAAGCGGCTGAGACGGGATTTCGCTTCGGCGCCAGTCGCGCCTACTATGAAATCGTTCAGGCAAGGCTGAATGTGATCGGTGAGATCGAAGTGCCGGGCCGGCGGACATTTTCAGGTTTCTTCGCACGGCGCCTGGCGCCAGCGATTTCCACTTGCAACGCGGTTGAGAAGCGTCAGGACAATCTCTCAAGGAAACTGATGCGCACGGCTGAATTGCTCAGAACCAGCATTCAGTTCGAGTTGGAACAGCAAAACCGGGATCTCTTGGCGTCCATGAACCGGCGGGCGCGATTGCAGCTGCGGCTGCAACAGACCATCGAAGGATTGTCAATTGCGGCTGTGAGCTACTACGCCGTGGGCCTTTTGGGTTACTTGTTCAAGGGACTTGTTCCTTCGACGGCCCCAGTTTCGCCTGCTGTTTTGACCGCGCTCTCCGTGCCTCTGATCATTGGGATCGTGTGGTGGATCCTTTATCGGGCGAGAAAAGCATTTGAGGGGCGCAATCGAACGAAACCGTAGGTTACATAGCTTAGATTATCATCTCATAGGCGGCATTGCCGGCAAATGCTGGCGGCTTCAAAGCTCCATCTTCGGGAGTGCCCCAGGGACATCATGAGTCGTCAAGCGACCTCCACATTCCAATCGACACAAATATTTCTAAAAAGACGTGCGACGATCCGTCGATTTGCGTATGTTGCGTGGCACAAACGCTTATGTTAGAGGATGGCCGGTTTTCAATTGGGCCATTCGCAATACGGATCGGCTCTGGATCCATACGAATTCAGGTATTCACGACAAATGGTTGACCCCAATTTATGGAAGGTCAGCTGTTTCCCGTAGGATTGAACGTTTCACGTGTCAGGCGAAAATCCCATCGTTTCAGGAATGGCCGGGCGCTATGCGACAGCGCTTTTCGAGCTTGCTCGCGAAAACGAAGCGCTCGAGCACGTCGAGAGTGATATTGATGCCTTTCAGGCCATGCTCGACAACAGCGCGGATCTCCGGAGGCTGGTGCAGAGCCCTGTTTTTTCTGCGGAAGAGCAACAGCGCGCGCTGTCCGCAGTGCTTGATAAGGCCGGCATTGGCGGCCTCACGGCAAATTTTTTCGGCTTGATCGTGCAAAACCGGCGGTTGTTTTCGGTTCAAAGCATGACCAGCGCTTTCCGTGCACTCCTTGCTGATCATCGCGGCGAGGTGACGGCCAATGTCGTATCGGCCGAGCCGCTTTCCGACGCTCAAATTGATGCACTCAAATCTGCTCTCAGGGAGACCGTCGGCCGGGAAGTCCTCATGGACACCAAGGTCGATGAGACGCTCCTCGGGGGCCTTATCGTCAAAGTGGGCAGCCGCATGATCGACAACTCGCTGCGCACCAAATTGAACAATCTTAAGATCGCCATGAAAGAGGTGGGCTGATGGATATTCGGGCCGCAGAAATCTCCTCGATTTTGAAGGAGCAAATTAAGAATTTCGGTAAAGAGGCCGAGGTTTCCGAAATTGGTCAGGTCCTGTCGGTGGGCGACGGTATTGCCCGCGTTTACGGCCTCGACAATGTGCAGGCCGGCGAATTGGTTGAATTTCCCGGCGGCATTCGCGGCATGACCCTCAATCTCGAGGTCGATAATGTCGGTATCGTGATTTTCGGGGACGACCGCACCATCAAGGAAGGCGATACGGTCAAGCGGACGGGAGCGATTGTCGATGTGCCCGTGGGCAAGGGCCTTCTCGGCCGTGTCGTTGATGCGCTCGGCAATCCGATTGACGGCAAGGGGCCTATTGAAGCTGACGATCGCAAGCTGGTTGACGTTAAGGCTCCCGGTATTCTGCCACGGAAATCGGTGCATGAGCCGATGCAGACCGGTTTGAAAGCCATCGACTCGCTAATCCCCATCGGCCGCGGCCAGCGCGAGCTAATTATCGGTGATCGGCAAACGGGCAAAACCGCCATCATTCTCGACACCATCCTCAATCAAAAATCGGTCAACGCCACGGGTGATGAGAACCAAAAGCTCTATTGCATCTATGTGGCCATCGGCCAAAAGCGCTCGACAGTGGCGCAGTTCGTCAAAACGCTCGAAGACAATGGTGCGCTTGAATATTCAATCGTCGTTGCCGCGACCGCCTCGGACCCGGCGCCGATGCAGTTCCTGGCGCCTTATGCCGGCTGCACCATGGGTGAATATTTCCGCGACAATGGCATGCACGCGCTCATCGCCTATGATGATCTCTCCAAGCAAGCGGTGTCCTACCGGCAAATGTCGCTGCTGCTTCGCCGCCCGCCAGGGCGCGAGGCCTATCCCGGTGATGTTTTCTATCTGCATTCGCGTTTGCTGGAACGGGCTGCGAAGCTCAACGAGAATCATGGCGCTGGATCGCTGACGGCGCTCCCCGTTGTAGAAACCCAAGCCAATGACGTGTCGGCCTATATCCCGACCAATGTTATTTCCATCACCGACGGGCAGATCT
>BFAS01000328.1 GCA_008974985.1 bacterium MnTg02 | reverse complement strand
TGCCCGTTCCAACGGACGTCACCGATCCCGATGCGGTGCGCGCGCTTTTTGCCCAGACCACGGAAAATTTCGGCCGTCTCGATGTGTTGTTCAACAATGCCGGGTCCGGCGCACCGGCCATCCCCATGGACGAGCTGACCGTCGAGCAATGGAAACGGGTCGTCGATGTCAATCTGACGGGGTCCTTCCTCTGCGCGCAGCAAGCGTTCAAGATCATGAAAGCGCAAGATCCCCAAGGCGGACGGATCATCAACAATGGATCGATCTCGGCGCACACGCCGCGGCCGTTCTCCGTGCCCTATACGGCGACAAAACACGCCATTACCGGTCTCACAAAATGCATTTCCCTCGATGGGCGCGCGCACGATATTGCCTGCAGCCAAATCGATATCGGCAACGCAATAACGGAGATGACCGAGCGCATGACGGCCGGCGTGCCGCAGGCCGATGGTACAACAATGATCGAGCCGCGCATGCCGGTCGAGCATGTGGCGAGCGCGGTCGTGTATATGGCGGAACTTCCCTTGAACACCAACGTCCAATTCATGACGATTATGGCGACGAAAATGCCGTTTGTCGGGCGGGGGTGAGGATCGCGGGACACGCAAGCTTTGGTGCGTGAATTGTATGGTCGGGGTTACAAATTGCCGACCGGAGGGGTATTCATTCGGCAGCTTTGTGCGATTGCGTGAGGAGGCTGCATGCAAAAGCTGACCTTGGGACGGATAGCTCTTCACGAATTCAATAGGGCACTTCGTATATGGAAGAGGCTCCTCCCGCCAGAACAGATAATTGAGCTGCTCATCACTCAGCGAGACAAGATGATCGTCGCAGCGATCAGAACCTTGGGCATCGCAATAATCGGAGTTTTGTGGCTCGCCTCAAACAAGTCCGCGCTCAATTTGTCAATCAAATTCATTGAGCTGTCGGTGCCTGCCGCATTCGTAAACACAGTCGTTGCGCTGGCGCTCTCGTTCACATTACTCAATCTTATAAACTACTTTTTACTGAATGAATTTATTCGACTTGCATCAAACAAGCTCTTCAAGTTCGAAAGTGCGTGGGCCCTTACGGTGCCTTACGAGGGCGGTAACGCTTATTCGCTAAGCTTAGTCCAGCAATTCAGATTTTTCCAATCCAGCAAGGTTCATAAGGTTTTCGGAAAAACTATTGTTTATCTATGGACCTTGCCCTTTCTTCTAATATTTATGGCCATTTACTGGACTGTTTTTGCGGTCGGCTACAATGTTTTGCATCAGGATGGAATATTGTCTGTTACAGGAATCTTCACTATTGCATCTTTGCTGTCGACAATTATTCCGATAATGTTGATAATATTCATAAACATTCCATTTAAATTCAGTAAGAATGCAGGGTATATTAGATGGTTGTTTTTGTATCCTATTTATCGCCGACAAGGCCTTCCGCCGCCTGATCGTTGGATTTCCGGATAGGCAACCGACTGCATTTTCAACATTGAGATAGTAATCCCCACCGGACGGGGGCTGTAATCCCGTCCGCACCGTTCGTTCCAAACACCGGTCGTCTGCAATCGAGAAAAAGTGGCTTTGCGTAACGAATCGCCCGATTGGGCTCAGTTGGTCTGCCTAAATCGTTAAGGGGCACCGTGCATCGTGCTGTGTAGGAAATGCGCGTCTCTCTTGACAGTTTAGGCCGTAGCGCACAGACCGTTTGGTGATGGCAAAGACACTGATTCTCATTCATGGGCGGTCCACAAAGCCTTCGGCATCCGCGCAAAAGCGGTTGATCATGGATTCGCTCGCAAATGGTCTGAGACGTGTCGACCCCCTTGCCGCCGAGCAGGTCAGGAATGGCGCTATCAAAATTCTCCTCGCTTATTACGGCGACATCAATAATCAGCTGATGACAGAAGCAGGAGACATTTCAGCCTCCGGACTCACCGGCCAAAACGATCCGCATTTCGAATTCGTGCCCTGCCTGCCGGAAGCGCCGCTTCGCAAGGCGCTCAATCAGCTTACAAGTATTCAAGATTATGATGGTGAGGCGTACGGCGCCCTGCTGAGTTATTACAATGACAGCCGCTGGATGGATGAAATTGCCCGAAGCGTGAGCTGGCTCGCGGAAACGACGGCGCTCAGCGAGTATGTGGTCAAATGGGCAACCGCCGATATGAGTGAATATCTGCACACGCGCAAGACGGGATCGGAAGTGCGCCAGCGGCTGCAGAGCCATCTGCGTCCGGCACTTGAACAGGATGAAAATATTTGCCTCATCAGTCACAGTATGGGGGCTATCGTGGCCTATGACGTGCTTTGGAAATATTCGCATATGAGCGAATACCGGCATATCCAGGAGCGCGGCAGCCGCGTGTCCCTCTGGCTGACGATTGGCTGTCCGCTCGGCGAGGCTGGCGTTCGTCAAAATCTGTATGACGCGCACGAACGCGGGGAAGATCGTTTCCCACGTCATATCGTTCGTGAGTGGGTCAATATCGCGGCGGAGGATGATTTCGTGGCCCATGACCGCACAATGGCGGATGACTTTCGCGATATGCGCAAACTCAATTTT
>BFAS01000327.1 GCA_008974985.1 bacterium MnTg02 | reverse complement strand
TAGCGCGTCTCGCAAATCTCGTCCCAGAGATCGACAAAGGCGCGCATCTTGCACATCTCGGTGATGAAGCGCAGACCGGCATTCACGAAAAAACTAATGCGTCCGACAACCCTCGGGAAATCCTCATCAGCAACTTCACCGGAGGCCTTTACCCTGTCGAGCACGGCAATGGCCGTCGCCAACGCATAGGCCAGCTCTTGGACCGGCGTCGCGCCTGCTTCTTGCAAATGATAGGAGCAAACGTTGATCGGATTCCATTTCGGCAGCTCTTTATAAGTGAACTGGATCACGTCGGTGATCAGCCCCATGGACGGGTCCGGTGGAAAAGCGTAGGTGCCGCGGGAGAGATATTCCTTGATGATGTCGTTTTGGACCGTCCCTGTCAGCGCCTTGCGGTCCACGCCCTGCTCATCGGCAACGGCGATATAGAGCGCCAGAAGCCACGGCGCCGTGGCGTTGATGGTCATCGACGTATTCATCTCTTGAAGCGGGATGCCTTCGAGAAGCGCCCTCATGTCCCCGAGGTGAGAGATCGGAACACCGACCTTGCCAACTTCGCCGCGCGCCAGCGGATGGTCGGAATCATAACCGGTCTGCGTCGGCAGATCGAAGGCGATCGAAAGACCGGTCTGACCCTTTTCGAGATTGCTCCGGTAAAGCGCGTTCGAGGCTTCCGCCGTCGAATGGCCCGCATAGGTGCGAATGAGCCAGGGGCGGTCCTTTTCAGCCGATTGCGATGTCATGGCTTTGCCTACCTTCCGCAGTTCCTGGCGCTTTATTATCACTGCTCTACTCTTCACCGCCGCCGGGCGGCGCAAATTTGGCAAATAATTCCGCCCCCGTCATCGTCTCTGTTTCGTTGGCAAAGGCGTAATAGTCCGGCTTCTCATCAATAAAAACTTGGCTTACCAGCTCCAAATCCGATTGATCGTCGAAGGCACCGGCGCACATCATGTATTGGCCGGATTGCACGAGCCTATAGAACAGATTCGATCCGCACGTTCCGCAAAAGCCGCGCTCCGCCCAATCGGACGAGCGGTAGCGCACGATATGTTCTTCATCCTCGAAGTCCACCGCGTCTCCGCAATCGATAGCAATGAGCGGCCCGCCCGCCCAGCGCCGACACGACTGACAGTGGCAGGCGCCGGCTTTCGCTGCTCTGTTGGCAACCCGAAACCTCACCTTGCCGCAGAGACATCCGCCAGCTTGCTCAGTTTTTTCGCCCATGGCGTCCTCCATTTTGATTGCCATAGGTGGCAATCATACCCTCAACCAAAGTCTTTGCTGCAACGCAATAAAAACTCTTGAAATCCAGCCGCCAATACAAGACGATGTTGCAGTGCGACATTACCCTAAACGCGCTTGCATCAGGTAAACAAGCTCGTCTTTAGATTGGTCCAATGCAATGACGCGATGTGCACGGCCCCGGCGAATCATATTAAGGGCTCAACTACGCATTTGAGGAGACATGGACAATGACCGATAGCGCTGTCGCTGAGCCCGTTTCTTCCGACAAAGAAACGAAGGATCTCTACGAGATCGGTGAAATTCCGCCATTGGGCCATGTGCCGGAAACCATGTATGCCTGGGCCATCCGGCAGGACCGCCATGGACCGCCCATGGAAGCAATGCAGATCGAAATTGTGCCCACCTGGGAACTCGATTCCCATGATGTCCTCGTTCTCGTCATGGCGGCGGGTGTAAACTATAACGGCGTCTGGGCGGCCCTCGGCACACCCATATCCGTCCTCGACGGACATAAGCATCCCTTCCATATTGCAGGTTCCGACGCGGCAGGCATTGTTTGGGCCGTCGGCTCCAAGGTCACAAGTTGGAAGGTCGGCGACGAAGTCGTGATCCATTGCAATCAGGACGACGGCGATGACACGGAATGCAATGGCGGCGATCCGATGCTGTCACCAACCCAGCGGATTTGGGGCTATGAAACGCCGGATGGGTCGTTCGCGCAATTTGCCCGCGTGCAAGCGCAACAATTGATGCCACGCCCGCAACATCTGACCTGGGAAGAATCCGCCTGCTACACGCTGACTCTTGCGACCGCCTATCGCATGCTTTTCGGCCACCGGCCGCATATTCTCCGGCCAGGTCACAATGTGCTGGTGTGGGGCGCAAGCGGTGGCCTCGGCTCGATGGCCGTTCAGCTCATCGCGACAGCCGGGGCCAACGCCATCGGCGTGATCTCCGACGACGAGAAACGCGATTTCGTCCTCTCTCTTGGCGCCAGGGGCGTCATCAACCGTAAAAAATTCGACTGTTGGGGAGAGATGCCCGAGGTCGGCACCAAAGAGTATGGGACCTGGCTCAAGGGAGCCCGCGCCTTCGGCAAGGCCATTTGGGACATTACGGGCAAGGGCGTCAATGTCGACTTCGTCTTCGAACATCCAGGCGCCGCAACCTTTCCCGTCTCTTGTCTTGTCGTGAAGCGGGGCGGCATGGTGGTCTTCTGTGCCGGCACAACCGGCTATAATCTGACCATGGACGCGCGCTATATCTGGATGCACCAAAAGCGGATCCAGGGCTCACATTTTGCCCATTTGAAGCAGGCTAGCCAGGCCAACCGGCTGGTGATCGAGCGGCGCATCGACCCTTGCATGTCGGAAGTGTTTCCTTGGGAGCAAATTCCGAAAGCGCACACGCGCATGTGGCAGAACGAGCACGCGCCGGGCAATATGGCAGTTCTCGTGAACGCGCCCTGCACGGGCCTGAAGACGCTTGATGATGTGATTGAGGCCGGACAAAGCGCGGCATAATCCGCAGGAGAGAAGATGGCGCTTGCAGAAAACGCGGCCGGGAGCGACGGCGATCCCCTTCTTCCCGGCCTGACGAGGGACGTCAATGGGGCAGCAGAAGCCTTAGGGGCGTTGCTCGAAACAGCAAAAGCCGCTGTGCGGGACAAGGTCAGTGAGAACGGCAAGATTTCCGCTGACGCGCTTGAGCGGGAGCAGCACGCCGCCCATGGTCTTGCTTGGCTCGCGGCCTATGTCGAATCCCTCAAACAGATGGCCGCCTATGCCAGGCGCCTGGAGAAAGAAAGCCGCTTCGGCAAACTAGAAGCGCTCATCACACAGATTGCCTTCGCTGAATATCTGATGCATATCGCCGGTGGCATCTCCATGAGTCAGGGCGAGATCATACGCCCCTCCGAGCTCGGTTTGACCCAGGAGGATATCGTCTCCTGTTTCGCCACACCCGCGGTATCCAACTTGCTTGGCGGCAATACACCGCCCACCCGCGCAGCTCTTGCCCGCCTGATCCAGCAAAGTGAAGCCGCCGCCACTTTCGGCGACACGGGGCTGGACGAGACCTACGAGGCCATGCGCGAGGAGATGCGCCGCTTTTGCGACACGGAAGTCATGCCCTACGCCCATGAGTGGCATCTGGCCAACGACTATGTACCAATGGAGATCATCGCCAAGATGTCCGAGCTCGGTGTGTTCGGGCTAACAATACCGGAGGAATTCGGCGGACTCGGACTCGGCAAGGAATCCATGTGTGTGGTCTCGGAAGAGCTGTCGCGCGGCTATATCGGCGTCGGCTCCCTCGGCACCCGCTCGGAAATCGCGGCGGAACTTATCGAAGCGGCAGGCACAGACGCGCAAAGGCAACGCTGGCTGCCGGCTCTCGCCTCCGGGGAGATCATCCCGACGGCGGTTTTCACGGAGCCGAATATTGGCTCCGACCTCGCTTCGATTAAGACGCGCGCCGTTCGCCAGGGGGACGTCTATAAAATTACCGGACAGAAAACCTGGATCACCCATCCGGTTCGCGCCGATCTCATGACACTCATGGCGCGCACAAATCCCGATGAGGCTGGTTATCGCGGTCTCTCCATGTTCCTCGCGGAAAAGCCGCGCGGCAGTGACGCCGACCCTTTCCCGGCAGACGGCATGACCGGCAGTGAAATCGAGGTGCTCGGCTATCGCGGCATGAAGGAATATGAAATCTCTTTCGACGATTTCGAAGTGCCTGCCGAAAATTTGCTTGGTGGCGAGGAAGGCCAAGGCTTCAAACAATTGATGCAAACGTTCGAGGCGGCGCGCATCCAAACCGCCGCCCGCGCCATCGGCGTTGCCCAATCGGCCTTGGATCTGGCACTGCGCTACGCACAAGAGCGGAGCCAGTTTGGCAAGCCGATCATCTGCTTTCCGCGCGTCGCCGACAAAATCGTCATGATGGCTGTTGAGATCATGATCACACGCCAGCTCACCTACTTCGCCGCCAGGCAAAAGGACCAGGGCCTCAGATGCGATGTGGAAGCCGGGATGGCAAAATTGCTCGGCGCCCGTGTTGCCTGGGCTGCGGCCGACAACGCCGTGCAGATCCATGGCGGCAACGGTTTTGCGTTGGAATATCCGGTGAGCCGCATCCTCTGCGACGCGCGCATCTTATCGATTTTCGAGGGCGCGGCCGAGATCCAGGCGCAGGTGATTGCGCGGCGACTGCTGGAGGGGTAGGAGGTCTCATCTCTTATGCTAAAGGAATTTATGATTGGCTCATAATTTCCTTTGGTAAGCGCGACTGCGTGGCCTGCACCTTATGGTGCGTGAGCCTGCGTGGCGTCTGAACGCCCACCGGTCATTCCTAATGACCGGTGGTCTTATTACGTCCTGTACCCCATCAAACACCAATCCTCCCAAATCCTGGAAGTTTAATTCCAGGCCGGCGCACATCGATGCCGACGACAAGGCCGAGCACATTAATCTCAAGCCCCTCGACCCAGCCGACCGTCAAACCCAAATAGCCGCCGAGTGAAAAACGAAATCCCGTGCGCGACGGCGTCAGACCGATCCAGCGTCCGTCATGAGGAAAGTCTTTACCGAGCGCCGTTGGCGGCAGCGCTGTATGGATTTCCGGAACGGCCGCCAACACGGCGGCGACAAAAGTGTTCGAGTTCGGCCCCGGCCACAGCCGATAGTCGCCGCGCTCGTCATAGGGGTAGGCTTTGATTCCTTTGCGAATTTTCGGGATTAGGCGCGCTGCCGCCGCTCCGTCGGCCGCAAACACC
>BFAS01000326.1 GCA_008974985.1 bacterium MnTg02 | reverse complement strand
TTCATTCAGCTTTGCTCGCAGCGGAAAATCCCGCTTGTGTTCTTGCAAAACATCACCGGCTTTATCGTCGGCCGCAAATATGAGGCGGAAGGGATCGCCAAGCATGGCGCGAAACTTGTCACCGCCGTGGCGACGAGCAAGGTTCCAAAAATTACGATGATTGTCGGCGGCTCCTTCGGCGCGGGGAATTACGGAATGTGCGGGCGGGCCTATAGTCCCCGTTTTTTGTGGAGTTGGCCGAATTCCCGGATTGCCGTTATGGGCGGCGAACAGGCGGCGGGCGTGCTGGCCACGGTTCGCCGTGGCAATATTGAGCGCAAGGGGGACAAATGGTCCGCCAAGGACGAGAAGGCTTTCAAACAGCCGATCATCGATCAATTCGAAAAGCAGGGTCATCCGCTCTACGCGTCCGCGCGGCTTTGGGATGATGGAATTGTCGATCCGCGCAAAGCCCGCGACGTTCTCGGCCTCAGCCTGTCGGCGGCGCTGAATGCGCCGATTGCCGATACTGAATTCGGTGTGTTCCGGATGTGAGGGCGGGCGAATGTTCAAGAAAATTCTAATCGCGAACCGCGGCGAGATTGCCTGCCGGATCATGCGCACCGCCAAAGCAATGGGCATGCGCACGGTTGCTGTTTATTCCGATGCCGACGCGGCCTCCTTGCATGTGGCCATGGCGGACGAAGCCTACCGGCTCGGACCGCCCCCTGTCCTGAAGAGCTATTTGCTGATCGCAAAAATTATCGAGGCGTGCCAAGAGAGCGGGGCGGACGCGGTCCATCCCGGTTATGGTTTTCTTGCCGAAAACCCAGAGTTTGTCGAAGCCGTTGAGGGAGCCGGGCTCACTTTTATTGGCCCCTCTGCAAACGCCATTCGCCAGATGGGGCTAAAGGATGCCGCCAAGACGCTCATGGAGAAAACCGGTGTTCCGGTCATTCCCGGCTACCATGGCGACAATCAGGATCCGGAGTTTCTGAGCCAGCAGGCGGACGAGATCGGCTATCCGGTGATGATCAAGGCGCGCGCCGGCGGCGGCGGCATAGGCATGCGCCGCGTGAACGAACCATCAGCTTTCCAAGCCGCCCTGAAAGCCGCGCAACGTGAAGCCAAGGCAAGCTTTGGCGACCCCCATATTCTTATCGAAAAATATATCGACAAGCCGCGCCATATCGAATTCCAAATCTTCGGCGATAGCCATGGCAACATCATTCATCTCTTTGAACGCGACTGCTCGCTGCAAAGACGCCATCAAAAGGTGATCGAAGAGGCCCCCGCGCCCAATATGAGCGAGGAGATGCGCGCCGGGATGGGGGCTTTCGCTGTGCGGGCAGCCGAGGCAATTCAGTATGAAGGCGCGGGGACGGTTGAGTTTATCGCCGATACCTCCGAGGGCCTCAGGCCGGACCGCTTCTATTTTATGGAGATGAACACGCGTCTGCAGGTCGAGCATCCGGTGACGGAATTCATCACCGGTCAGGATTTGGTGGAATGGCAATTCCGCGTGGCTGCGGGAGAACCGCTGCCGGTGATGCAAGAGGATCTTGGCATCGATGGTTGGTCGTTCGAGGCGCGGATCTATGCCGAGGATGCGGCAAAAGGATTCCTCCCGGCCACGGGACGATTGACGCAGCTTTCTCTGCCAGCGGAAGAGAAAGGCGTGCGCGTGGAGTCCGGTGTGCGGCAGGGGGATGAGATTACACCCTATTACGATCCGATGATCGCCAAGCTTATCGTCCATGGGGCGACCCGCGCCGCGGCGCTCAACAAGCTATCGTCGGCACTCACCGATTTCCATGTGTCGGGTGCGATCACCAATATCGCATTTCTCACGGCGCTGGCCACCCATGAAGGTTTTGCGGCAGGTGATGTGGATGTTGGACTTATTGAACGGGATTTGCCGAAGTTGCTGTCCAAACCAAATCCGCCCGGCGAAGCATTTGCCATTGGGGCATTGGCCGCACTTGGTCTCACAGGCTATCGGGACGAAACGGACCCTTGGGGCGCGCTCATTGGGTGGCGGCATTGGCGCGACGCCAAGCAATATGCGCTGCTGGATTGGCAAGGCGAGCCGGTCACCATCCCGGTCGTGTCCAAGGGTCAGGATACATATTTATTGGATCTGCCCACTGGCGAGATCCATCTCACCGTGCTGGAGCGGCGGGCGGATGGACTGTCGCTGCGCTTTGGCGACCGGATCGTCCCGGCAAAAGCCGTGGTTGGGGTTGGTGAGATTACGGTCATCTTTGCCGGGCAAGCCTACACTTTCGGCCTGGCGAACGGGCCGGAGGAATGGCGCGAGGAAGAGGCGGGCGGAGATCACCTCATTTCGCCAATGCCGGGTCTCGTCAAGCTGGTTTCCGCCAGCGATGGAGCGATTGTTTCCAGAGGGGATGTTTTGATCGTGCTGGAGGCCATGAAAATGGAGCATGCGCTCACCGCACCACGTGACGGCAAGATCTCCCGACTTTATGTGAGCGAGGGCGAGCAGGTGGAGGATGGAACAATTCTCTTGGAATTGGAGACGCAAAAGGGGTAAGCGCGTTTGAAATGATCGAAGATGCAAAAAAATGTTGCTCTCATACGCGACTTTCTGGGAGCGCGGAAGGTGATGTCGAGGCATAGGCAAAAGTTGCCTCGGTACTATCAATGTTGGCAATGGCGCCGAGGGTCATCGCGGCGGAAATAAATCCACTCATTGTGAGGAAAAATGGTACGGGTGCGGTCATGCTGGATGCGCCGATTACATTAGCGCCAAGATGAAGATCAAAGATCATCGCGTATACAAGTCTGCAAATTTCGGAAGAGCGGCAAAAATGATGCAAATTGTGAAACGGCTTGACCTTCAAGATGCGCTAACCCTTATCGAGGGGGCAGCGACGAAAGCCACCGGGATCAATGTGCCGATGTGCATTTCGGTTGTGGATGATGGGGGACATATGATTGCGTTCCAGCGCATGGAAGGCGGCAAGATCCTCAGCGTCACATTATCGGATGACAAAGCCTATACGGCGGCGATCTCACGAAAGGGCACACACGAATATAATGAACGCTGCATTCCCGGAAATTTGGTGTTTGGAATTCACACCTCGCAGCGTGGGCGCTTTTCGCTAGTTGGTGGAGGGCTGCCGATTTTTCAAGACGAGCAAGTTGTCGGGGCGATCGGCTGCTCGGGAGGTATGCCGGAACAGGATATAGAATGCGCGCAGGCGGGGATCGACCATTGGATGGCCCGGATGAGAGTCGGGCAGTGACATTTCCAAATTCAACGCTAAGCGGATGTCTTTGATGAACAGTTAGAAGGCGCCCGAAACCGATTGACGCCTTCAGTGGCTTGACTTTTGCGGATATTCCGCGCGCCCGGCAACTCGCGGGCCATCGCCAATTTCGCGTGCGACGATCAGTCTCCCAAAAGAAAACTCATAATCTGATCTAGATCAGATTTTCCCGCCCACCATTAGAACATTCTCGAACTTTGTTGAGGCGGTGTGCCTTTGCCGCCAAAGGGAGGATTTGTGCCGTCTTCGGCGCGAATGCGAGTCGATTAGGGAGGAAGTCAATGGACGTCGCTGCTCGCGCCGCAGATCATCATCATCCAAGGGGTTGGAGGCGCTGGCTGCTTTCGACCAACCATAAGGATATCGGCACGCTCTATCTCATTCTGGCGATGGCGGGCGGTCTCGTCGGTGGCGCCATGTCGGTTGGCATGCGCATGGAGCTGCAAGAGCCGGGCATGCAAATCTTCGCCAATGCGCACGCCTTTAATGTTTCCACGACAGCCCATGGTTTGATCATGGTGTTTTTCATGATCATGCCCGCGCTTTTCGGTGGCTTCGGCAATTGGTTCGTGCCGCTGATGATTGGCGCGCCGGATATGGCGTTCCCAAGACTCAATAATATCTCTTTCTGGCTGCTGCCCGCCTCGCTCTCATTGTTGGTGCTGTCGCTTTTTGTCGACGGATCGGCGGCTGGCAAGGGCGCTGGGATTGGCTGGACGGCTTATCCGCCGCTGTCGACGAGCGGTCATCCAGGACCGGCGGTCGATTTCGCAATACTTTCGCTCCACCTCGCCGGAGCGTCGTCGATCCTAAGTTCCATCAACTTCATTACCACCATTCTCAACATGCGTGCGCCCGGCATGACACTTCATAAAATGCCGCTGTTCGTATGGTCAATTTTGGTGACGGCGTTTCTGCTTCTGCTGGCGATGCCGGTGCTCGCGGGTGCGATCACAATGCTGTTGACGGACCGTAATTTTGGCACGGCGTTCTTTGAAGCGTCCGGCGGTGGCGATCCGCTCCTCTTTCAGCATTTGTTTTGGTTCTTCGGTCACCCGGAAGTCTACATCATTATAATGCCCGGTTTTGGCATCGTCAGTCAGGTGGTCTCGACCTTTTCCAGAAAGCCGGTATTTGGTTATCTCGGCATGGCCTACGCCATGATAGCCATCGGCGTCGTCGGCTTCATCGTCTGGGCGCATCATATGTACGCCGCCGGTCTCAGCGTGAACACGCAGGCCTATTTTATGTTCGCGACCATGGTGATCGCGGTCCCAACGGGCATCAAAATCTTCTCCTGGATAGCGACAATGTGGGGCGGGTCGATCCGTTTCACCACGCCGATGCTTTTCGCGATCGGCTTTCTATTCCTGTTCACAATGGGTGGGGTGACCGGCGTCGTGATTGCCAATGCCGGCATCGACCGGGCGGTTCATGACACCTATTACATCGTGGCGCATTTCCATTACACCATGTCCATCGGCGCGCTCTTCACGCTCTATGCCGGTTGGTATTATTGGTTCCCTAAAATGTCGGGGCGGATGTATTCCGAAACCCTCGGCAAGCTTCATTTCTGGCTCACTTTTATCGGCGTGAACCTCACCTTTTTCCCGCAGCATTTTTTAGGGCTCGCAGGAATGCCGCGCCGCTACGCGGACTATCCGGATGCTTTTGCCGGTTGGAATTTTGTCTCCTCCATCGGGGCTTATATTTCCGTGCTGGGATTGTTCGTTTTCTTTTTCTGCATTGTTCAGGCGTTCAGAGGCCGGGAGAAAGCGCCGGATAATCCTTGGGGGCCGGGAGCTACAACTCTTGAATGGTCATTGTCCTCGCCACCGCCATTCCACGCATTCGAGACATTGCCGAAGATCAAGTGATTTCTGGTTGCCGTTCGCGAGGCTGCGCCCGCCCGCCCGCCGGTTTGCGTTCCAAAGCGTACCGGTCACGGTGTGCGGCAAATCGGTGTTTGTGATCTGGATCAGGGTTTTCTCCGGCAAGACTTGCGAAAATCACGATAGGAGATTCTGAAATGGATTGAGAAGCCGAAAAGGGGAAAGAATGTCCGAAGCCCATGCTTATGCGCAGACTCTCGGAGACGAGCAGAGCATTTGGTCTAAAATCTCACCCATTATGAATGCCGATGATCCTATGGGCGTTCTCATGCGAATGAGTGAGCGGTACGGCGGCTGCTTTCCAATCAAACTAAGATCGGAGAAAATCTATTTTCTGAGCGATATCGATCACATTCGCCACGTGCTCGTGGATAATGTGGACAATTACGGCAAATATTTCGACGGTCTGAAACCCATTTTTGGCAAGGCCATGATTACGGTCGATGGCGCGCTTTGGCAAAAAATTAGGCGGCCGCAACAGGAATATTTCCACCCTAAATTCTATGAAGACTATTTCCCTCACTTGCTGACGGCGGTGAAGCTGAGGGCGGAAAAATGGTCGGGTTTTGCCAAGAGTGGCGAGACGTTTGAGCTTGTCGAGGAAACTTGGAGCCTCGCGGCCGATATGGTTTGCCGGGCGCTGTTCGACCGGGAAATGCCGTTCAATCCCCATATCGTTTTTGGTGCCGTGAAAGCCTACACCGACACCGCGAACCACAGATCCATTCGGCTTAAAAAGGAACGCGGCGAACTGGTCGAAGTAACAACCGACGAAGCGCCGGCTCAGGCTATTGGCGCGTGGCTCACCTTGCCGGCTGCCATCATTGATGCCTTGCCGTGGCAGCAGCGGGAAAAGACGCTCCTAACCATGCTGCAGAATGCCGAGGCCGATCCCTCAATGCCTGCATTTGACCATCAGCAAGTGTTGGACGAATTGAAGCAATATTTGTGGGCGGGAACAGAGACAACGGCGCTTACATTGGGGTGGATTTTCTATCTTTTATCGATGCACCCGGAAGTCGCGGAAAAAATCCGCCGCGAAGGCCGGAACGTTTATGGCGACCGGGAGCCGACTTGCGCCGACGTGCAGCGTCTGACCTATACGCGATCCGTGATGCTTGAAACATTGCGCCTTTATCCGCCAGCTTGGGCGCTCATTCGAACAGCTCTCGGCAAGGACAAAATTGCGGGATTCTTGATCGCTCCCGGCGACCGAATTGTGCTGTCTCCCTATGTTGTGCACCATAATCCCAAATATTGGAAAGACCCCGAACAATTCCGGCCCGAACGCTTCGCGCCCGGCTCGATAAAAAGCCGCGTCAAATATAGCTATCTGCCGTTCGGCGCCGGTAAGCGCTTTTGCATTGGCGGGCAATTGGCCCAGCTTGAAACTGTGCTGGCGCTGACTTTGCTGCTGCGCCGGTTTCGACCCGAATATGTGGGCGAGGGTCCTGTGAAAATCGAACCCACGGTGACTTTAGTGCCAAAAGGAGGGCTGCCCTTCCGGCTTTGCGAAATCTCGTGAGGGCAAAGTGCACGGGGGAGAGGGTCCGCCCAACGCGCCCTCTCCCCTAAAATCGCAACCGGCAAAGGGAGATTGCGGCTATTGTTACGGCCGCGGCGTGGCGACGGCTGAGGTGGCGTGGCGGATCCCGTTCAAAACAAGACTCAAACCAAATTTGGCGACGCCTCGCCGTCCGTCGGCAAGTCCCAACTGGTCCAAAATTTGAGAAATAATTTCAGCTTTTGATGCAGTTGCATTTATGATGTTTGCAATGCTCGTAGCGTCGTGCAGCTAGATTCGCCATCGCGAACCTACCGATACGGGATAGGGACGCGAGGATGCGGAGCAAGCAGCGCGAAAGTGCGTCTTAGAATTGTGAAAATGACGAGCGCGGCAACGAAGACATCCGAGCGATCATTGATGCAAGCTGTTGAAAATCATAAGTTGAGCCGCTGCGCATGTTGCGTGATACGCCATAAAGGTATCTGCGATGCCCTAACTGATGCCGAACTGATGCAATTCAGTCAGATCGCCACACACAGGTCGTACGAGCCGGGCGACATCATTTTGTCCAGTGACGAGAAAACAGATTTTTTTGCTGCAATCCATACAGGCGTTGTCAAGCTGACGAAGATTCTGATTGATGGGCGGCAGCAAGTGGTGGGGTTGCTTCTCCCTCCGGATTTTCTCGGCCGTGCATTCAGCAAGAGCAATCCCTATTTTGCCGAAGCAGCAACGAAAGTCGAACTGTGCTGTTTTCCGCACGACAAATTTGAGCACATGCTCGACGATTTTTCGCAATTGAAGCAGCGCCTTCTTGAGCAAACGCTGGATGAGCTCGATTCGACCCGCGAATGGATGGTTTTGCTAGGACGGAAAACGGCGGAAGAACGCGTTGCAAGCCTTTTTCTCATGTTGGCGAACCGATGGATGAAGACGGACTGTGCGCATCAATCCGGTCAGCAACAAGAAGTTTTCGAGCTCTATTTGAAGCGCGACGAAATTGCTGATTTTCTCGGGCTGACTTATGAGACAGTATGCCGGCAAATCTCCGTGCTCAGGAAAAGCGGCGTTGTGCAATTTTCAGGAACCCGCCGGTTTTCGGTCCCGAATCTCGATGCTCTTGCTGAAATAGCAGGCTAGAACGGTTGTTTCCGTTTCATTCAGAACTTCGAAATTAATCGCAATTCTGTGATCTAAATCACAGCGGCTCCCCTCGACCCATCATAGGTTTGTGATGCGAGCCCGCACTGGTTCGTGCGGCAGCTAAACGAACTTCTTATGGGGTAATCGTGATTGATTTCGAAGCACTTGCCAAATCGCCTATGACCCGCGAACCCTTCCAATTTTTCGCGACGCCTGGTGTGATAAGCGCTGTGGATCTCGCGGCGGTGAGAGCGGATTTTCCAAACATTAAGAGTCCTGGGATTTTTCCGCTTTCGGAGCTGACTTATGGTCCGGCTTTTTCTCAGCTGATCGAAGATATTCAAAGTCAAGATCTTGAGGACGCTGTTGCGGAAAATTTTGGCGTCGACCTTTCCGATAAGCCGCTCATGATTACAGTCAGAGGCCATGCGCAACGAAAAGATGGGCGCATTCACACGGATACGAAAACCAAATTCGTCACGTGTCTTCTCTATCTTAACGATATTTGGGACGAAGGCGGGGGGCAATTGCGCCTCTTGCGTGGCTCCGGCGATATCAATGATTTCATTGTCGAAATTCCGCCCAACGGAGGCACATTTGTGTCCTTCCAGCGGTCGGAAAATTCCTGGCACGGGCATGAACCTTTTGAAGGGGAGAGGCGCTATGTGATGTTCAATTGGATGACGACACATATCGCTCTTGAGCGTGAACTGGGACGCCATCGCCTCTCGGCGATGGTTAAACGACTTAATCCTCTGCCGGCAAGGGATCGACAAAATGAATCAGGCTTTAGCAGCTAAACCCGCCAGCCGCGCAACATCCGCGCCACTCGCCGAGACATTTCTCATAAGCCTTAGCAATGCGCAACGCCGATCGTGGCCCTTTTGCTATTGGCTGCTCGATACCCCGATCCCGGACGATTGTTGCGAGCCTATTGTGACCCTGCCGTTCGCGCCGCCGAAAGACGCGATTTTCAACGGCAAACGGGAGACCAATAATTCGACACAGGTTTATTTCACGCCGGAAAACCAGGAACAGTTCGATGTCTGCCGCCGCCTCGTCCAAGGATTTAAAGATCAGCGTGTGATCGAGTTGATCGA
>BFAS01000325.1 GCA_008974985.1 bacterium MnTg02 | reverse complement strand
GTCTTCGCCGTCGGCCATGGCGGCCGCATGGTTGCAACAATATTGAAAACCGGAGAGCGTCTTTGGACGCAGAATGTTGCAAGCACCCAAATGCCCGCGGTGGCGGGAAAATCCGTATTTGTGGTCGATAGTGGCGGGCAGCTTGTGGCACTGGCGAGGAACAGCGGGAAAATTCAATGGATAACCGAGCTTCCAAAAAGTCTTAGCTGGTCAGGAGTATTGTTAGCTGGCGGCAAGCTTTGGGCAATATCCTCGAAAGGATTGCTTGTCGGCGTCGACGCAACGACGGGGAAGATTGCAACAAAACTCGATTTGAAAACGCGCGTTCTCATCCCGCCTATTGTCGCCAGTGGACGGATGTATATTTATACGGATAAGGCGAGGCTGATTGCGCTAAATTAACAGCATGCGTGTCAATGTTACGCCTTTTGTTCGTTATCGCGTTCGCACGCAATGCGTCACATCCGGATCTAAGCCGTCATGGCCTTCACCATAGCGATCATCGGCCGCCCCAATGTTGGGAAGTCGACATTATTCAATCGTCTTTGCGGGCGCCGCCTGGCCCTGGTTGATGACGCTCCGGGTCTGACGAGGGACCGGCGCGATGCAGAGTGCCAGATTGGCCGGCTCGACTATCGCTTGATTGATACTGCCGGTCTCGATGACGTCGAACCGGGTTCAATTGAGGAACGCATGCGCGAACAGACGGAAGGGGCCATCCGCTCCGCCGATCTGATTCTTTTTATCATAGATGCCCGAAGCGGTATTATGCCGCTTGACGAGGAGTTTGCGCGGCTAGCGCGCGCATCAGGCAAAGACGCGCTCCTCCTTGCGAACAAATGCGAAGGCCGAGCCGCGGACGCTGGCTATTATGAGGCTTTTGGGTTGGGATTAGGTGAGCCTCTGGCTCTTTCGGCGGAGCATGGAATTGGTTTTGGCGAATTACTGGAGGCCATCGAGGAGGCGCGTACGCGATCGGGTGTGGATGCCGGCACCGAGCCGAGCCCTGACTCCGAGAAAGACGAAATCGGGAAAAATAGACCGTTGCGGATCGCAATCATCGGACGGCCGAATGCCGGGAAGTCGACCCTTGTTAATGCGTTGCTCGGCGAAAATCGCATGATTACAGGCCCCGAGGCCGGTTTGACACGGGATTCCATTGCCAGCGATTTTGTTTGGAATGATCTGCCTATAAAGCTTTATGACACTGCCGGTTTGCGGCGCCGGGCACGCGTGTCGAAGCGGGCCGAAAAGCTCTCTGTCGCCGATGCGCTTCGGGCAATCCGTTTCGCCGAAATCGTAATTCTCGTCATCGATGCGCTGCAACCGCTCGAAAAGCAGGATCTCCATATTGCGGCGCTCGTCGCCGACGAAGGGCGGGCCTTGGTTCTGGCCGTAAACAAGTGGGATCTTATTCCGGACAAGGCCGAACAATCGCGTGCGCTGAATACGGAAATCGACAGATTGCTGCCGCAAGTCAAGGGCGTACCGATTATCACAATCTCCGCAAAGACCGGTCGCGGGCTTAACAAGTTGATGGATTCGGCCTTCGAAGTTTATGAGATTTGGAATAAGCGCGTGGCGACAAGCGCTTTGAATAAATTTCTCGCGAATGCCGTCGAGCGCCATACGCCGCCTGCCGTTAGTGGACGGCGAATAAAGCTCCGCTACATGACACAACCGAATGCGAGACCGCCGACCTTCATCATCTTTTGCTCGCAGCCAGATAATCTGCCGAAAGCCTATACACGCTATCTCGTAAACGGGTTGCGCGATGAATTTAGCCTGCCGGCTGTCCCTATTAGATTGCATGTGAGAAAACGCAAAAACCCTTACACCTGATCGCAAGCAGCAATGCGGTGGCCCGATGGTCCGGTCAATCAGATCTAAAAGGCCTGCAGACATATGACTGATGAAACAAAACCGGAGGTGCTTTTCTATCACCTTGAGCGCACGACGCTTGAGCGGGTTTTGCCGGGCCTACTGGAGAAATCGCTTGAGCGGGGCTGGCGTGCCGTTGTCCAGGCGTCGAGCAAAGAGAGAATAGAAGCCCTTGATACGGTCCTCTGGTCCTATCGCGAAGACTCGTTTCTGCCCCATGGGGGCGCCAATGACGAGCATGCAGGACTCCATCCAATTGTTCTGACGGCGGAAGATGTCAATCCAAACGGTGCCAACATCCGTTTCTTTGTCGATGGCGCGGAATCGGGAGATCTTTCGGGCTATGAACGAGCAGTCTATTTGTTTGATGGCCGGGATGAGGATGCGGTGAGCCAGGCCCGCGAACAATGGAAAAAGGTGCAGGCCGCCGGATATGACGCGACCTATTGGCAGCAAAGCGAGAGTGGCAAATGGGAGCGGAAAGCATGAAGGATAGCAAACTCGGCCCTGAGGCCTATGCCGCTTCCCGGCTGGCATCGCGCCAGGCTGCCAATGAGCTGCAGGATAGATTTGAAACCGAGGGCAAACCTTTCGGCTGGTTCGAGGCGCTTTACGCCCGGGCTGATGGGGAGCGGGCTGCTATCCCGTGGGCTGATGCGGCGCCGCGCTTCAAACTCGAGGCCTGGCTTGCGCAATCCGGCTTAGGCGCAGGGCGTGCCGTCGATGTCGGATGCGGTCTTGGCGACAATGCGCGGATACTGTCGGCTCAAGGGTGGACAGTGACTGCTTTCGATCTTTCCGAGACGGCCATCTCTTGGGCGCGGAAGCGCATGGCAGATCAATTTCCAAAGGCCTCGATAGAATTTCATACCGCCGATCTTTTCGATTTGCCGAGTATTTGGCGCGGGGCTTTCGAACTTGTTCACGAGACATACAATCTTCAAGCGTTGCCACGGGATAAGGTTGCGGATGCTATGCGCTATATTTCCAGCCTCGCCGCGCCCGGCGGAACTGTCGTCGTGATAACCCGGGCCCGTGATAGAGATGAAGTGCCGGACGGCCCGCCATGGCCTCTGTCCAGGGACGATCTCGATGGTTTTCGCGAGGCGGGTCTTGAGGAAATTCAATTTGAAGAATTTTTTGATCAGCGCGACGATCCGATCAGGCATTTTTTAGCCGTATATCGACGGGCTAATACCAAAAGAAATTATGAGTGACTCATAATTTCCTTTGGCAAGCGCGACTGCGTGGCGCCTGAACGCCCATCGGTCATTCCCAATGACCGTTTGTATTAGAGTCTGGATTCTCATCAATTAAAGCGACATTGTGCACAAGAAGATTTTCCACCATGCGCGAACGCTACAGGAAGGGCGCGGGAGATGCTGACTGTCGAGAACCTCGCCCTTCATGGCGTGAAGCCGCTGTCTTTCGATCTCGAGGCGGGTGATTGTCTGGCCGTCGCTGGACCCTCCGGTTCAGGCAAGACATTGCTGTTGCGCGCGCTTTCAGATCTCGACCCGGTAACCGGGAATATTTATCTGAATGGTCGCGAAAGAACCGATTTTAACGGCCCAGAATGGCGCACCCACATTCGATATTTCGCGGCTGAACCGGCTTGGTGGGATGAAACCGCGCGGCCCCATATTCCGCAAACAAACGCGGCGGA
Source organism: bacterium MnTg02 (assembly GCA_008974985.1). GTDB lineage: Bacteria > Pseudomonadota > Alphaproteobacteria > Rhizobiales > BFAS01 > MnTg02. The sequence goes on along the minus strand of BFAS01000325.1, from coordinate 13,570 downwards.
ACCGATGATTGAAAAACTTGGATTGGCGGCAAAATTGCTCGACCGGCCAATCCGCGAACTTTCGACGGGCGAGCGGCAGCGTCTCGCGCTGTTACGGGGACTTGCAGATGATCCCGATGTCATTCTGCTGGACGAGCCGACATCCGCGCTCGACGCTGAGGCGAGATCGCGAGTGGAGGCGTTGATCCTTGCAGCTCTTGGTCAGGGCAAGTGCGTCATCCTCGTGACCCATGATGGAGATCAGGCAAAGCGCCTGGCTAAGCGAAAACTTGTACTGGGTGAGAGCGAGCCGCGGTTTGAAAAAATATGACCTATGTTACTCTCTCATATTGGGATCTCGTGATGGCCGCCTCATTGATTATTATCAATGGGGTGCTGTCGATAGCCTTTCGTTTAGGCGTTGAGCGCCAGCTCGTCATCGCAACCCTGCGTATGTGCGTTCAGCTTGGCGCAGTCGGTTTTGTCCTCAAGTTCATCTTCGCGCAAACCTCCCCGCTTTGGACCGTCAGCCTTGCCCTTATTATGATCTTGATGGCGGGGCGCGAAGTGATGGCGCGGCAGACCGACCGTTTTCGGGGATGGTGGACTTATGGTCTCAGTACAACAACACTTCTATTCGTTGCCGCCACGGCAACGATTTTCGGCGTTGGCGTGCTTATCGGTCCCGATCCTTGGTACACGCCGCGCTATATACTGCCCATTCTCGGCATGATGCTGGGCAATACGATGACCGGTATCAGCCTCGGGCTTGATAATTTGACAACAACCGTGAAGCGCGAGCGGAACGCCATCGAAGGCCGTCTAGCGCTGGGCGCAACGCGGTACGATGCGCTTGAGCAAGAGCTTCGCCAAGCGCTGAAGACCGGCATGATGCCAATCGTAAACGCGATGGCGGCGTCAGGGATTGTCGCCTTGCCTGGCATGATGACCGGTCAAATTCTGTCCGGCGTCGACCCGATCGAGGCGACGAAATATCAACTGATGATCATGTTTTTGATTGCCGGCGCGACAGCGCTCGGTGTGTTTATCGCGGTCGGTGGCGCCGTGCGCCTGCTGACCGACGAGCGGCACCGGTTGCGCTTGGACCGCCTGCAAGCGAACTAGTTGTCCGACCCCAATATCGAAAGCACAGTCTTGCCAATGAGTCTCCGTTGCGTCAGACTAAGTAGATATAAGGTGGCCGTATAGTAAAGTTCAATGTAAGTCGAAAATGTACATGCGTCTAAATCTTAAGAATCATAATGTATTTCAACAGTGCCCGAGCTGGACGATTGCCAAACTAGCATCCATAGTCTTCCTGGTAACATTTACCACTGCTTTTCAGGCGCAGGCCCGCAGGGTCAAACCAATTCCTGAAGTTTACGCGGCATGCCGAACGGTTACGGATAATCAGAGCCTGGCGGATTGTCTCTGGGCGGCGGCGCGCGCGCATTCACAACGTAAACGGAGCTATCTCAATGTTGGCCGGTTCATGGCATATGTTTACAAGGACGCCGTCGGCCACGTTCTCATCCCGTGCACCTACCAGCTTCGCAAGTCACGCGCCGGTGGAGTGAATCTAAAGTCTGCGCAGCTAGACATCGAACGTAGGGAGGGGGTTGCGTTTAGATATATCCCGGATAGCTGCGAGAGCCTGGCCGACTTGATTGAAAAAATCAGGGGCATGCCGGTTCACTGGAACAAATGCCGTCCCGCACCTTACAGCTACCAGCACTTCGAACAATGCGTGCGTTCGGTTGTGGAACGCGAAGGCGCGGAGAAAGTCGTCATACGATATTTCGAGCGTTTAACGCGAAATCCTGAGCAGGTCAAAAGTCTGCGTCTCTTTAGCTTCATCGGCACCCTTGCCGTTGAACGGTCACAGGCCAAGGTCGTCCGGAAATATAAGCTGGACAGAATCAGGTCCGATGCACAGCGCTGTGTCACATAAGACGTGCAGCCATTCTCGACCGCGGATTTTTACGCGAAGCTCGTTACCGCGGGCATGCTGAAATACGATCTAAAGCAGGGTGGAATTTACACTCGACTGCAAAATTCGCCCTCTTGTCGCGACGTGGTACGGCTCGCGGTTAAGCTAAAATTGTTAAGCCAGGATCAGATCGCCGCAAACGAGTTGACGCAGGTGAGGCGTGATAAAGAACGGGCGCAAGCCCGAGCGGCCAAGTGTGACGTTGCGCGCGCGGAGAAGGCGCCTTCCCGCAATGATCTCGTCCAGGCCATCAATGGTTTTCTCCTCGCCAATTGCAATAATCTTGCGGCGATGATGCGCATGTTTAGCAGAGGCCAGACACAAAACCCATTAAGTCTGGCGCTTGCTAAACTTCAGCGCGAAGGCTCTTGGTGCGTCATGAAAGCGCTAACAGTAAAGCTGAGCCTTAAGTGGAACAATGTCACCCAGCATCGCTGCGCCCGTCTTGGCTCAGGCGGTTATGCGTGCCACATCACCGGCTTCTTGGATTGTCGCTCCAACGCTCGCGACCGACTCCGGAGACAACTGGAGTGTGCATTGTATACGCTGCCGCAGCGAGGAGTCGTTTTGGCGACCTATGATGCCCCCGCCTGCGCGTGGCGGGCGATCCCAGTGGAAAAGTAGGGTGCACTCGAATTGGTGGCCTTTGCGATAAATTTAGGCGCACTGAAGACCGGGGACCGTGCGTCTCCTGACCGATGCGCGGCACCGGTTGCGTTTGGACGCCCATCGGTCATTCCCAATGACCGATGGTACAAGAGGGCGCTAGCCGCCTATTGGCAATGGGCTCTATCCTTTGTATTTCAGCATTTTCCGGGCGGAAAACTGCCCACACCCCCGCCTTCGCGGAGACATGTTTTTCCTGAAAATGTTCTAGCGGGCCGCATTCTCGTAATTCTCCGAGGCAATCAGCCAGTCCGCTTCAGCTTCCGATAAGGCTCTGGCAAGTTGGCCCCGTTCCTTGGTGAGGTCTTTCGCGCGGCCGGGATTCTGTGCGTAGAGGCTGCTATCGGACAGATCCTTGTCCAGACGAGCAATTTTTTGCGAGAGCTCCTCAACACGCTTTTCCTGTGCTGCCATTATTTTCTTGAGCGGCGCACGAGCGGCCCTTTTTTCCGCCAATAACCGCCGCTGATCCTGTTTGCTGAGCGGCAATGGGTGCTCTTCGGCACCGGACTTGCGCTTCGATGGTTTGCGGATTGAGCGCGTACTGAGGCATTCGGCGCGATAGCTTTCCAAATCACCATCATAAGGCGAGACGGTTCCCGCCTGCGCGACCCAAAGCCGGTCAACACACGTCTCCAGCAAGTGCCGGTCATGACTGATGAGAATAATCGCGCCCTCGAAATCGTTGAGCGCATGAATGAGCGCCTCACGGCTGTCGACATCGAGATGATTGGTTGGTTCATCAAGGATCAGCAGATGCGGTCCATGAAAGGTTGCGAGCGCAAACATGAGCCGGGCTTTCTCGCCGCCGGAGAGCTGCCCTGCAGCCGTATCCGCCTTATCCGCGCCAAAACCAATCTGGCCGAGACGGCTCCGTTTTTGCGCCTCTGTGGCGCCCTCCATCAATTCGGCGATGTGGTCATAGGCGGAGCGGTTCGAACTGAGATCGTCTATTTGATGCTGAGTGAAGAAGCCGATTTCGAGTTTTTTTGACGCGCGGCGGTAACCCGAAAACACCTCCAGGCGCCTGCAGACGAGCTTGGCAAATGTGCTTTTGCCATTTCCATTGGCTCCCAGCAGGCCAATCCGGTCGTCACTGTCGATGCGCAGATTGAGGTCGCTCAGGACAATATTGTCCGGACCATATCCGGTCGAAGCATCCTCAAACCGCATCAGTGGATTGCCAAGCGCCTTTTCCGGACTTGGAAATTGAAAGGGAATGACGCGCTCGTCAATCTGCGCGGCTATAGGTTGCATGCGCGCCAGCGCCTTTATGCGGCTCTGCGCTTGGCGGGCTTTGGTCGCCTTGGCGCGGAAGCGGTCCACAAAACTTTCAATGCGCCGGCGCTCATCATCCTGCTTTTTCTTGAGCTTGAGCTCAAGGCGCTGCTGCTCGCGGCGGGTCGCCTCAAACCGGTCGTAGCCGCCTGAATAGAACGAGAGTTGCCGTTCTCTGAGCTGCACGATACCGGTCACGCTGCCGTTCAAAAGGTCCCGGTCATGGCTGACAATGAGAACCGTATGGCGGTAGTTTCTTAAAAATTCTTCGAGCCAGAGCGTGCCTTCAAGATCGAGATAATTGCTTGGTTCGTCCAGCAGGAGAAGATCCGGCTCGGAAAAGAGGACGGCGGCAAGAGCGACGCGCATGCGCCAGCCACCCGAATAATCCGCGCACGGGCATTGTTGAGCCTGTTCATCAAATCCAAGTCCGGCCAGAATGCTTGACGCCCGGGCAGGTGCTGTATGGGCGTCAATATCTGTCAACCGGATCTGGATTTCGGCGATACGGTTTGGATCTGTTGCCGTTTCTGCTTCGCCAAGCAGATCGGCGCGTTCTTGGTCCGCCGCCAAGACCCAATCAATTAAGCTTGTGGGGCCGCCGGGCGCTTCTTGGGCAACAATGCCAATGCGCGCGTTCTTCGGCAATCTGATCCCACCGCCTTCCGGCGAGAGCTCGCCGGAGATCAGCTTGAGCAGCGTCGTTTTGCCGGTGCCGTTGCGACCGACCAGACCGACCTTATGCCCTTTGGGAATTGTCGTGCTTGCTTGTTCAAAAAGCAGGCGGCCGTCGATGCGGAATGTTAATGAATTGATATGAAGCATGGTTCTCCGGTTGGTCGCTGCCTTGTCTGGCGGCGACTTTATCCCGCAACTGGCGGCGAAAGAAAAGAGGGATTAGCTTGCGGCTTGCGGTTCCATGTGGCGGCGGCTATAAGCTGCGCGGTTCAAGTTCAGGGCCGAAGCCAGAAGGGATGTTTTTGATATGGCGATCGAACGTACGCTTTCCATCATTAAACCGGATGCCACTGCGCGCAATATCACCGGTAAGATCATCGGCCGTCTGGAAGGCGCGGGTCTCAGAGTTGTTGCGCAAAAGCGCGTGCGCTGGTCGAAAGAACGCGCCGAGTCGTTTTACGAAGTTCATAAGGATCGCCCTTTCTACAATGATCTCGTCCAATTCATGACCTCCGGGCCAATCGTCGTTCAGGTATTGGAAGGCGAGGAAGCCGTCGCTAAGAATCGCAGCGTTATGGGTGCGACCAACCCTGAAGATGCGGCGGCCGGGACGATCCGCGCTGATTTCGCCGAAAATATCGAACGCAATTCCGTACATGGATCCGACAGTGTCGAAAATGCCGCCACGGAAATCGCATTTAATTTCGAAGACGGAGAGATAATTGGCTAAACAGTGATTCACGTCCGAATACTATGTGTCATTTATGTGTCAACAGTCTAGATTCCGCGCTCCCATCAATAATCAGCACCATTTGGCACCGGCTAATTCTTTGAAATCTTGAGCTTTCTGAGATTGTCTACAGGTCATCCAGAGTGAGCCTGGGGAGCATTGTTCCATCCATACGACTCGCATAGGATTTGGGTGACTGATAGTCAGTCGCGCAACCAGGAGTTGCGCCAGGGGCTTGAAATTATCCCGGAGAGGTTCGGGTAGCGGGGAAATTATCCACTAAGTGTGTTTAAGCCGTGGAATGGCGTTGAATTCTTGCGCTGTAGACCGCGTAGTCAAAGGTCCCATCGGGCTTTGGTCAGCGCCTAAGCTGGCGAATATTCGGATCTTGGCTTTTAGAAACACGTTTGGTGACAATTAATACCGGATGTAACCTCCCAAGACCTGCCCGTCCGCGGCGCATCAGCGGACGGGTTCTTTTTTGCCCAAATATCTTTCACCGCTTCGGCGCGCAAGCGAATTCTCCCAAAAGTTATTGTCTGATAGACGGGGATTTCGCGTGGACCTTGTCGAACGATCCCGGTGTTGATCCACGATTGTCTAAGAGAGTTCGTGAATGCGGAACGGCAGTCCGCCTTTGGGCGTAAGGGTCACCGTTGCGTTCAACTGAACCGGTTCCTCGCCCGCGAACTCCGGGCGAAATCTCCGCAACAGCGTCGTCAGAGCCAGCGTATTTTCGACCAATGAAAGCTGGCCGCCGATACAGGCGCGGCGGCCCGCGCTGAATGGCAAATAGCTGTAGCCGGGGCGTCTCTTCATTCTGTCGGGCGAAAACCTGGTCGGGTCAAATTTCTGAGGGTTGGTCCATATTTTAGCGTTTTGGTGGACCACATAAATGCACAAGACCACTTTGTCGCCGGCTTTGATTTCATGCTCGCCAATTTTGTCGTCGTTGACCGCTGTGCGGATCAGCGCCCAGATCGGGGGGTAAAGCCGCAAAGTCTCCTGCAGCACCGATCGCGTATAGCTAAGCTTTTGCAGATCCTCCCAAGTGGGCTCGCGATCGCCATAAACGTCCTCTCCTTCGCGGCGGATTTTCTCCGCGACCTCTGGATGTTTGGTAGTTAGGTAAAGAGCCCAGGCCAGGGTGAGGGCAGTGGTTTCGGTCCCCGCCCAGAGATATTGCTTCATCTCATCGACCACTTGCTGATGATCGAATTCGGGCAGATCAGGATCGAGTTCGGCGGCTTTAAGCATCGCCAGAAGCGTGTCATCGCGGTAATCTCGGGGTTGGGCACCAATAACTTGTTCTGGAACTTCCCACCATGTCTCTATGGCTTTTGCGGCTTCTTCACCGCTGATTTCCGTCAGCTCTCCACTGACTTTCTTCAGGCGGATGGTTTTGTGGTTCATGACATCCGTGTACGCCTTGACGGCGCCAAAGACGACTTGAGGATTGTAAGGCATGTCGCGGTCGAACAGTGCCTTGCACACCATGTCCGCAGCAAGTGACCAGGTTTCCTCCACAAGCTCGAACTCTTCGCCGCTCTTCGCGAGATCCGCCCAGTGGGCGACTTTCTCCCGGATGGCCTGCTGCAAATAGGGGTAATAGATGCTGTATTTGGACGGATGGAACGACGATTGTTGCGGCTTTCTGAGCTGCTGCCAAAGCGCACCATCCACGGTAATCATGCTTTTGCCGAAGATGGCCTTCATGCCCTCGAAATATTTCTCGTAATTCTCGGCATTGCTCACCAAGACTTGGCGAAAATGCTCGACATCGCTCAACAGCCAGAGTTTTTGGTTTTTAAGGCGCACAGGAATGCAGCCGCCATATTTTTCGCTTAAGCGAATGAGCGTGGCCATCGGGTCTGGGGTCGTGACCAACGCCGTCAGCTTAAACCATATGCTGTCTTCTTCGCCCAGTGCCTGGGCGTGCGTTTGAGCGATCGTCATATCCGTTCCATTTTACGCAATAGCGCGATTAATTCCATTCGAACGATGGTGTCGCGAAGGAGAATCGTTTCAACCGCGAACAAACTCAGTAATTTGGCGGCTTTGTCATTCTTCTGGCGCCAGGAGGTCTCGTTGTGAGCGAAGCTCATCCCCGTCCCAATAGTCAGGATTTCCTAGTACCATCCTGCTTGTCTCATTGTCCATAGCATGCCCCCTCGCCGGCAAGAGGGACTTAGTGTCGCGGTTAACCGCGGGAAACCGGGGTGGTGACAAGAATAGCTTAGGGAGACGGATGGCACGGAAAGCCGTTTCAGGCATTCGCGAACGGCGGTGAGATAAGTATGTCAGGCTCATAGTCGCCTTTGGGCAGGTCAGCGGTCCAGACAACAAGATCGTTAACCACGTGTACGGCGCCTGACGCCACCAGACGGAGCGCCATCGGATAAATTTGGTGCTCGGCTTCAAGCACGCGGCTCGCTAGTCCATCAGGCGTATCGCTCGGCAAAATAGGAACCGCCGCTTGTGCAATAATGGGCCCGCTATCCATTTCCGTTCGCACAAAATGGACAGTGCATCCGGCTATTTTAACCCCCGCCTTTAGGGTGCGCTCATGGGTGTGAAGGCCTTTAAAGGCTGGGAGTAGAGAGGGGTGGATGTTCAGCTGCTTATCACGCCATTTCTCGACGAAACCGATGGTCAACAGACGCATAAAGCCGGCATTGCAAATGAGTTCGACGTGCGCGTCGTGCAAAACCTGATGAAGAACAGCTTCAAAGGCGTCCCGGCTCGGAAAAGCCTTATGATCAATGACTCTGGTTGGAAGTCCTGCTTTCGCGGCAAAATCAAGTCCCGGGGCCTCGGGCCTGTTGGAGACGACAATAACGATCTCAGCTGGAAAATCTTCTGCTTCACAGGCCGCAATCAAGGCTCGCATATTGCTGCCACGACCGGAAATAAGAACGCCAACCTTGGTCCGGGGGCTCATTCCGCGAACTCCAGAGCGCCTGTGGTCTGGAGTGGATCGCCATCCTGCCGTTCGATAATATGTCCAACCGGGCACGCTATCTCATTTGATTCGCCAAGCACCTTGAGGACGCGGTCGGCATCGGATTCGGCTGTCACGACGACCAGCCCGATACCGCAATTGAAAGTCCGCAACAGTTCAATACTGTCAATGCCACCAGCGTTGGCAAGCCAGCGGAAAACCGGATGCGCCTTGAAGGAGGAGAGTTCGATGCGCGCTGCAACCCGGGGAGGTAAGACCCGCGGCAGGTTTTCGATCAATCCACCACCGGTGATATGGGCAATGGCTTTTATAGCGCCGGTTGCTTTGATCGTTTTCAGGATCGAAGTCACATAAATTTTGGTTGGCATCAGAAGTGCCGCGCCGAGCGCGTGGTCCGGCGCAAAGGGCGCTGGCGCGCCCCAATCCAAGCCTTGATCTGTGACGATGCGCCGGACCAGCGAAAAACCATTGGAGTGAACGCCCGAGGAGCGAAGGCCGATAAGGACGTCGCCGGCGGCGATATCGGCACGGGGCAACAGAGATCCGCGTTCCGCGGCGCCGACCGCGAACCCGGCCAGATCATAATCATGATCGGCATAGAGACCGGGCATTTCAGCCGTCTCTCCGCCGATGAGTGCAGCCCCGGCCTCAGCGCAGCCTTCCGCAATGCCGCGAATGACGGATGTGGCGACATCATTGTCGAGCTTGCCGCAAGCGAAATAGTCGAGAAAGAAGAGCGGTTCGGCGCCTTGTACGATCAAATCATTAACGCACATAGCGACGAGGTCGATACCGATTGTCTCGTGAATACCGGTTTCGATGGCGAGTTTGACTTTGGTGCCAACGCCGTCATTCGCTGCAACGAGGATAGGGTCGTTGAATCCCGCCGCCTTCAGATCGAACAGACCGCCGAATCCCCCAAGACGCCCATCCGCTCCGGGACGCGCCGTGCGCTGCGCGAAGGGTTTGATGGACTCGACAAGGGCATTGCCTTTATCGATGTTGACACCTGAATCTGCGTAATTGAGCCCGCCGGGCTTGCCGTTACTGGAATAAGCCATTGCGATTTGCCGATCTTCACTTGCGTGTGGCACTAGACCATTTTCAGGAAAAGTGTGTGCGGTTTTCCGTCCGGAATATGCTCTAGAAACGGTTGTCGTTAGGTGCAGTCAAGCCGCAGCGTGGACTTTATCCGCAAATTTGCCCAAATACGTCCATGAGTTTGGCTTATATTGCAGGGATTTTGCACGGACTAGGGAAAAGGCGGACGAATGAGGAGAGGGTGCTTGGTTAGCTGTTTTGTTCAAAATATGCGGCATCGCCGCGGCGTCACTCGGCCTTTGTTGACAACAATCGCGGCGACTGTGGTTGCAATGGCTTGGACAGGGGAGGTGAGAGCCGCGCCTGTAGATGTGTACACCGTCGCCAACTTCCGGCTTGAGGCGACGGACGACGATGCGGTGAAGGCCAAGAAAAGAGCGATTGCAGAGGGCCAGCAACGCGCGTTCAGATTGCTTTTGAAACGGTTGGTGCATTACCGGGATTTTGCGCGATTGCCGGATATGGACGCCAGGGCTATTGAGAGATTTATAGATCGCTTTTCCGTTCGCCGTGAAAAAAATTCACGCACGCAATATCTAGCAACATTCGATTTTCGCTTTCAGGCGAACGCTATTCAATCGCTGCTGCGCAACAATGGTATTCCCTTTGTCGATCAGCAGGCGCCGCAATTCGTTGTCGTGCCTGTCTTTTTGTCTGGTGACAAGCGCGATCAGAATGCCTGGTATAAGAAATGGAAAGCGCTCGATCTGGCGCATTCATTGACGCCTATAAAACTCGCCAAAATGAGTTCCGGCCTTACAGTGGAAAAACTAACAACGGTGCTGTCTGGCGATCCGGATGCATTTGACGATATGTCGCGCCAATACAGCACCAGACGGCTCGTGTTTGTGGTCGCTGAGCCTACCGGTGAGAGTGAAAGACTGACAGTCCGGCTTATCGGCCGTGATGCTGTGGACGATATCAATTTGAACCGCAACTATTCCGGTTTTGAGCCGTCGTTCTCAGCAATGGAAGAAGCGGCGAGTGTCTCTCTCGGCATATTCGAGGGGCGATGGAAGGCCATGCGGCTGCAAGGGGGCGAGATTATTCCCGAGAGTGAAAGTGAAACCGTGTTGGCCACGGTCGAATTTTCTGGTTTCCGGGAGTGGAAAGCAATACGGGTGCGTCTGGGTAAAGTGCCGGGACTTCACTCGATTGATGTTGGCTCGATTTCCGCGCGCGGGGCTGAAATTACCTTGACTTATCCGGGTGGCGCCGCCTATCTCAGCCGTCAACTCGCGCCGTACAATCTTGCGCTTGAGAATATTGGCGGCGCTTGGATTCTTAGAAGCTTTTGACGTCTGTTGACACGGCGGCGCTGAGCAATTCTAAAAAATCTGCTACACGTAATAGAAGCATTGGGGGAGGCCGCGCAAAACTGTGAAATAAGGGACGCACCGTCGCGGAGCCAACTGCATTGTATATTCCCAATATCATAAGCGTGCTCAGGATTTTTCTCGTGCCTGTTGTGGTCTGGCTCATTATCGCCGGCCGCTTGCAAACGGCGTTCGCCGTGTTTGTATTCGCCGGTATTACCGATGCGGTTGACGGCTTCCTGGCGAAACGCTTTGATTGGCAAACGGAGCTAGGCGCTTATCTCGATCCGCTCGCTGACAAAGCCCTGCTGATGAGCATTTATTTGGCCCTCGGCTTTTTCGGTTATTTACCGGCATGGATTGTTATTGTCGTCGTGAGCCGCGATATCTTGATCATTGGCGCGATCCTGCTTGCATGGTTGATGAATCGGCCAATTCCGATGCAACCGCATCCGATCAGCAAAGCAAATACACTTGGACAAATCGTGCTGGCTGCGCTTGTCCTTGGTGGGCTTGGATTCCAGGCCGGCATCGACGGCATGATACAAACCATCATATTTTTTGTTGGTGGCCTGACCATTCTGTCGGCTATTGCCTATCTCCTCACCTGGCTTCGTCATATGGCAAGCTATGAGCAGCATACAGTGCCGTTACGAACGCGGCGAACCGTGCCGCCTAGCAAGGATAAGGCTGTAAGTTGATGGGCAGAGTCCAATGAACCAATCGCCGCAGTTTCTGGATCGTCAAAATTTATTCTGGTTAGGAGTTGCCGCGTTTTACATATTTATCACGGCGATGATGGGGACATATTGCCTCATGCAGATAGCCCCTTTGCGGGTAAAAAGAGCGGAGGCCAATCTGAATGATATCGCCTGTTGAGGCGCCGGAGCAGCTTGTTCTGGATCTACCGCATCGCGAAGCCCGCGGCGCGGAGGATTTTCTCGTCAGTCAATGCAACGAAGCGGCGGTCCGTATTATCGACCAATGGCCGAATTGGCCGAACCTGGCTTTCTTAATTGTCGGTCCGCCGGGTTGCGGAAAATCCCATCTTGCCAATGTCTGGCGGTCGCTCGCCGAAGCGGATGAGTTGATAGCCCGAGATTTAGACCACACGTCCATTGCCCCGCTTGCTAATGCAAAAGCGCTCATCATTGAAGATATTGATCGCGAGCCATATGATGAGACGGCGCTGTTTCATCTGTTAAATTTGTCGAAGGAAAAGGGTTTTTCGCTATTATTGACGGCGCGGACGCCGCCAGGACATTGGACCGTATCGCTTCCCGATCTGCGTTCGCGATTGCGATCTCTTCCCGTGGTTCCAATTGATCCGCCGGATGAAACGCTTTTGAAAGCCGTCCTCATCAAACTTTTTAATGACCGGCAAATCATTGTCTCCCCACATGTGGTCGATTTCATCGCGTTGCGTATGGAGAGATCAATGGATTGGGTGCGGATATTTGTCGGCAGGGTAGATAAAGCCGCGCTTTCGGCCGGGCGCAAGGTAACGCGGCAACTCGCATCGGAAGTCTTGACTGGGCTATCGGTGCCGGACTCGGCTTAACCGGTGCCATCGATCGTCTGGTAGATCCGTGGTTACTTATTTCTTAAGTCAGGCTCAGCCGCGTCGAGAGACGAAAATCCGGAGGTTTCGGGCGGATTTGGGCAATCTGCGGCATAAATTCATAAGCTTTGTCGTCGAATTGTCATGTCCTGGAAAGGAAACTGCCGTATTTTGAAAGGCCGCCCGTTTTCGCGTTGTGCCGGACGATTGGGATATAGTGAAAGAGTAATGAGTGTGTCGCACATCAAGGAAAAAATCGAAGCAAAGCGAGGTCAGGGAGCGCATAGTCCGTCGCGCTTTTTCAATCGCGAGCTGTCGTGGCTGGAATTTAACCGGCGCGTGCTCGAGGAGGCGGGCAATCCAAACCATCCGGCGCTCGAGCGTTTGCGCTTCCTGTCAATATCGGCATCGAATCTCGACGAGTTTTATATGGTGCGGGTGGCTGGTCTCCGCGGCCAAATCTTGGCCGGGGTCGAAACAATTAGTCAGGACGGACTAACTCAGGAGGAACAGCTCCGGAGAATAAACGAAGTCGTTGCCGATCTTTCCGAGCGCCAGCAAGATCAGTGGGTCTCGCTAAAGACCGAGATGGCAAAACATGGATTTTGTATCGTCGAGCCCGAGCAGTTGCGCCGTCCGGAAAGAGAATGGCTCGAAAACCATTTCCTTCACCAAATTTTTCCCGTTCTGACGCCGATTGCCGTCGACCCGGCCCATCCTTTTCCATTTTTGCCTAACCTTGGATTTGCAATCGGCCTTGAGCTGTTGCGGGAGGAGGATGGGCACACGATGAATGCGCTCATGCCGCTCTCAAATCAGCTTGAGCGCTTTATCCGGCTGCCTCAAAGACCGAAGACAGGCAAATCAGGTAAGCGGCCGGAAACGCGCTTTATTCGTCTTGAGAGCACGGTAAGCCTATTCATCTCGTGCCTCTTTCCTGGTTATAAAGTTCAAGGTCAAGGCGCGTTCCGTGTGCTGCGCGACAGTGATATCGAAATTCGCGAAGAGGCAGAGGATTTGGTCCGCCTTTTCGAGACGGCTCTGAAAAGGCGGCGGCGGGGCTCGGTCATTCGGCTGGAAGTCGATGCCTCCATGCCGGCTCGTATGCAGCGATTTGTGATCAAGGAGCTGGAGGTTGCTGACAGTGAAGTGTATGTACAAAAAGGGCTGTTAAGCGTTGGCGATACGTCTCAGCTCATAATCAATGATTATCCGGAGCGGAAATTCAAACCTTTCAATATCCGTTTCCCGGAACGAATCCGGGATCATGGCGGCGATTGTTTTTCGGCCATCCGGCAAAAAGATATCA
>BFAS01000324.1 GCA_008974985.1 bacterium MnTg02 | reverse complement strand
CTGCAAAGCGCCTGCAAATTTAATAAGAAATTGCAAAAGCTCGAACTCGCGGAAGTTACGGTTTCGGTCAATATCTCACCCCTTCATTTCAAGGAGCAAGGTCTTCTGGAAAGTGTCAGAAAGGCCATTGAGAATGCTGACTTGGATCCGTCTTTTCTTGAATTGGAAATTACCGAGAGTATGGCAATGGCCCATCGTGGCGACATTCTTCAACTGCTTAATCAATTGAAGAACCTTGGCGTCAAACTGGCAATCGACGATTTTGGCACTGGTTTTTCTTCGCTTTCGCGGTTAAAGGATTTTCCCGTCGATCGGCTCAAAATTGACCAGTCGTTCATTTCCGATTTTGGCGAGTCCTCCGATCACCGCGCTATTAGCTCCGCGATCATCACGCTCGGGCACAATCTCGGCCTAAAAGTCATCGCCGAGGGCGTCGAAACAAGATTACATATGGATATTCTCAAGGAATTAGAATGCGATGAAGCGCAGGGATATTACATTTCCAAACCGCTATTTGAGGATGACTTCATCGAATTCCTACGCTCATATAATGATGGTGTCTCGCTCTCAGCATGACGTCTCCTCAGACCACACAAGCTGAATATCTGAGCTGATAAAACATTCTCTTAGGGCCGCCGGCGAGAGAATAAAAAAACTTACAACATCGCCGGGTGCACGCGGTCGGGCGGCGCATGCCCGTCAAGGAAGGTCTTAATATTGATAATGACCTTCTCGCCCATTTCGATGCGCCCTTCGATAGTTGCCGATCCCATATGGGGCAGCACCACGACACGATCATTTTTGAGCAGCTGTGGATTAATTGCCGGCTCATGTTCGAACACATCGAGGCCCGCACCGGCGATTTCTTGAGCATCGATCATGCGAGCGAGCGCGTTTTCATCGATCACCTCGCCGCGAGCCGTATTCACGATATAGGCGGTGGGCTTGAGAAGGTTGAGCCGCCGCGCCGACAGAAGATGGTAGGTCGCCGGAGTGTGTGGACAATTGACGGATATAATATCCATCCGCGCCAGCATCTGATCCAAACTTTCCCAATAGGTGGCGTCGAGTTCCTGCTCAACATCTTCCGCAACCCGGCGGCGATTGTGGTAGTGAATCTGTAGACCGAATGCGTTGGCGCGCCGGGCGACGGCCTGACCAATCCGGCCGAGACCGATAATTCCAAGGCGCTTGCCATAAATCCGATGACCCAACATCCAGGTGGGCGACCAGCCCTCCCACGACGATACATCAGACTTGAGCAGCATCGCGCCTTCGGTTAAGCGGCGCGGTACCGAGAGGATAAGCGCCATCGTCATGTCGGCCGTATCCTCCGTCAAAACCCCTGGCGTATTGGTGACGATTATCCCTCTGTTCCGCGCCGTCTCGATATCGATATTGTCGACGCCTGTGCCAAAATTCGCGATCAATTTAAGTTGCGATCCGGCTTGGCTTAGGACGGCGTTGTCGATCCGGTCGGTCACTGTTGGCACCAAGATTTGGGCCGTCTTTACGGCGTCGGCGAGTTCGTCCTGGGACATGGGCCGATCGCCAATATTGAGCTCAGCGTTGAACAGCTCCCGCATCCGGGTCTCAACAATGTCAGGAAGCCTGCGTGTGACGATGACTAGGGGCTTATCGGAGGTCATTCGGCTTCTCTATGAATTGTTTGCGCTATAGGCCGCGAAAGGCGGAATTGGAGTGAATCCAGATCACGCGCACGAACGCAATATCGCCGTTTGTCTAACAGATGGCTGGTGCAATGACAAAGCCACACTGCTGGTGGCGCCCCATTTCCGCTCTTAACCTCTTATTATCAACCTATCGTGTGTATTCAGGCCGATAAAGAAATTCGAACTTTGCTCACATTTTAGAGCTATGTGGATCCCCGGGATCCATATCAAAAGAGCGACGCTGTGCAACGCCTAATTCGCATTATGATTTACCTGATTTTTGTCGCATGTTTGCCGGCAACCGCCTTGGCGCAGGAGCACGCGGTACCTGTCGCTACAACTGTCGGATCGAGCGGCTTACCGGTTCCGAGATTTGTCAGCTTGAAGGCGGATCGGGTCAATGTGCGCAAGGGACCAGGCATTGACCATAAAGTGACCTGGATTTACCGGCGCCTGGGACTACCGGTCGAAATCATTGCGGAATCCGAACTTTGGCGGCACGTCAGAGACGCAGACGGTATCGATGGCTGGGTCTTTCATAGTCTCTTGTCCGCGCGGCGTACGGCTTTGATCGTGCCGTGGGAAAAGAACAAGGACAATACGCAGAAAAACGAGCCCGTAGCGATCTCTCTTCATAACAAATCGTCGGCTTCAAGCACTATCGTCGCTAATATGGAACCGGGTGTTCTTGTCAATGTTGATACTTGCGACGGAAACTGGTGCCTGGTCACGACCAACGGCTTTCGTGGCTGGGTCGAGCAAGTCAAGCTTTGGGGTGTCTATCGGGGAGAACCGGTTAAATAAACACCGGCAGGAATTTAAAGATCGCCAGCAGTTAGGTCGCGTCGTTAGTGGACTTCTTCGTCACCCGAACAACCACATCGATACGTGTAATCTCCATCCCATCTGGCGCCACTGGCAAACCAACGATTCCGATTTGGTTGTCAGGGACGTCAAAGAGCGTACCAGAATGCTCGCAATAGAAATGATGATGACTCGTCACATTGGTATCAAAGTAGGTTTTGGATCGGTCGACAGACACTTCGCGGAGCAGCCCGGCTTGTGTGAATTGATGAAGCGTATTGTAAACCGTCGCCAGGGAAACCGGCACCTTGTTGCGCACGGCGTCCTCATGGAGCATTTCCGCCGTGACGTGACGATCTCCTTGACCAAACAAAAGCTCACCTAGCGCCAGGCGCTGCCGGGTCGGCCGGAGCCCGGTTTCACGAAGCCGGCTGCAAATGTCTGTCTTTTCTGTTCCTTGCGGCATAGACTATATTTAGGTCGTTAATTTGAACGTGTTTTCAACCAGATGGTGTTGCGCTCAGGGGAAATTTCTCCCTAGGATTGCACATAAATCGCGGGACTGCCCATATTTAATCGGTAAACCAGTTTACGAATATGACTATATTGGTTTGCCGTACGGACCGCAACTCGCCTGGTTCTTGCTCCGTTCGCACCCGTGGCGGCACGAGATCCGACAATCGCCATACTTTTTATGAACTATCGAGTGTGCTAAGGACTTCATGTTTCACGGGACGATTTGATCCGCTCTCGGAATAAATAGGCTATCCAATTCGGGTTGGAAATTGAGGAACTATGGCGGAACGGCGTTCAAGTTTCGAGTATGAGGATCTTCTTGCCTGCGCGCGAGGCGAATTGTTTGGCCACGGCAACCCTCAACTGCCCTTGCCGCCAATGCTGATGTTCGAGCGGATTTCCAATGTTTCGATTGATGGCGGCGAACATAGCGCCGGCAGGATCGTGGCCGAACTCGACGTCAAACCGGACTTGTGGTTCTTTGCATGCCATTTTAAGGGTGATCCGGTGATGCCGGGTTGTTTGGGTCTCGACGCGCTTTGGCAAATGCTTGGTTTCTTTCTCGGCTGGACTGGGGCAAAAGGCCGCGGCCGGGCGCTAAGCGTTGGCGAGGTTAAATTTTCCGGTATGGTTTTGCCATCTGTCGCCAAGCTTGAATATATCGTAGAGCTGAAACGCGTTCTGCGACGGAAATTTACGTTGGGCATCGGAGACGGCTGGTTGAAGGCAGATGGCGAGACGATTTACACCGCAAAAGCTTTGCGCGTCGGGCTGTTCGAGGAACCGGAGAATGGTGACGCAGCTGCCAAAGCCTAGGCGCCAACTGTTGGGCTGTCTTTTTCAAAAGCACTCAAATTCGCCCATATGCCGCATAATGCTAACGCACATCCATTGAGGCGACTGTCGCAACTGTAAGAGGTTATAAGAGGTCAGTATGAGACGAGCAGTTGTGACCGGAATGGGCATCGTTTCCGCCATCGGCAACAATACGCAGGAAGTCTTAGCTTCGCTGCGCGAAGCGAAATCCGGCATTGTTAAATCCGACAAATACGCGGAACTCGGCTTTCGCAGTCAAGTACACGGCGCACCCAATTTGGATTGGGAGGAGCTTGTTGATCGCAGGATCCGGCGGTTCATGGGCGCCGGATCTGCCTGGAACTACATAGCAATGGAGCAAGCCATTCGCGATGCCGGCCTCGAGGACAATGAGGTTTCCAACGAGCGCACCGGATTAATTATGGGATCCGGCGGCCCCTCGACCCGCGCGATTGTCCGCGCCGCCGATACGACCCGGGAGCGGGGGCCAAAGAAAGTCGGCCCGTTCGAGGTCCCGAAAGGCATGAGCAGCACCGCCGCCGCCACGCTCTCCGTACCGTTCAAGATCAAGGGTGTAAACTACTCCATTTCGTCTGCCTGCTCGACCTCATCGCATTGCATCGGCAATGCCAGCGAACTCATCCAATTGGGCAAGCAGGACATCATTTTTGCCGGTGGCTCCGAGGAGTTGGATTGGACGCTTTCCGTTCTGTTCGACGGGATGAACGCCATGTCCTCGAAATATAATGACCGGCCAAGCGTCGCAAGCCGGGCCTACGACGCAAATAGAGATGGATTTGTCATCGCCGGCGGGGCCGGCGTATTCGTTGTCGAGGAGTTGCAGCACGCCAAGGCCCGCGGGGCTACAATTTATGCTGAGTTGGTCGGGTATGGCGCAACGTCGGACGGATACGACATGGTCCAGCCTTCCGGAGAAGGTGCGGCGAGGTGCATGCGCCAAGCCATGACAGGCCTTGATTGCAAAATCGATTATATCAATCCGCACGCCACGTCGACGCCGATCGGTGACATCAAGGAGATCGAGGCGGTCCGCGACGTGTTTGGAGAAGATATTCCGCCAATCAGCGCGACAAAGTCCTTAACGGGACACTCGCTCGGCGCATCAGGAGTTCAGGAATCCATTTATTCTCTTCTGATGATGAACAACGGATTTATTTGCAAATCCGCCAACATTGATGAGATCGATCCCGAAATGGCGGATATACCGATCGTGACAGAGCGGCAGGACAATGTGCAACTCAATTGCGTCATGTCCAATAGCTTCGGTTTTGGGGGAACCAACGCTACGCTCATTTTCAAGCGTTACGATGCTTGAGTCGATGCGGAGACAATAAACATAACGCTAACTTCGAAGCCAAATCGAGTATCGAAATGACGAATAAAGATATCGCCGAGCCAGGCCCGCTATTAGCTGGCAAAAAAGGTCTGATTTTAGGCGTTGCCAACGACAGATCGATTGCCTGGGGCGTTGCACGTGTGGCGGCTGGCCACGGCGCGGACCTCGCTTTTACCTATCAAGGTGACGCTTTCGGACGCCGCGCCATCCCGCTTGCTGAGTCCGTCGGATCGGAGATCATCGAATCCTGCGATGTGATGGACCTCGATAGCGTCGACAATGTCTTCAATGCGATCCGCAACAAATGGGGCAAGCTAGACTTTGTCGTGCACGCGCTTGCCTTCTCGGACCGGAACGAGCTTAAGGGCCGCTACGCAGATACGAGCCGGGAGAATTTCACGCAAACAATGGTGATCTCCTGCTTTTCGTTTACCGAAATTGCCAAGCGCGCAGCGGATCTAATGACCGACGGCGGCAGCCTGCTAACGCTGACTTATGGCGGCGCGACGCGCGCTGTCCCGCGCTACAATGTTATGGGTGTTGCCAAAGCCGCGCTTGAAGCAAGTGTCCGCTACCTTGCCGCCGATCTCGGGCCGGTGGGCATACGTGTCAATGCTTTATCACCCGGTCCGATGCGAACGCTCGCTGGCGCCGGTATCGCCGACGCCCGGACGCTCTTCAATTTTCAAAAAGCGCATTCGCCGATGCAACGCACGCCCACCCTCGACGAGGTTGGCGGCGCGGCACTTTATCTCCTCTCTGATCTTTCAGGAGCGGTGACCGGGGAGGTGCACTTCGCCGACTGCGGATATAATATTATCGCCATGCCGCAACCGGAGAAAATTGACGCTGCCGGAAATTCTCCCGGCGCCTCTCCTTCGGCTCGCGAAGCCGCAGAATAGAAATTATTAGGATTAATCAACGGCGCCGGTATCTCTATCGGTGTCCTTACTAAAGGCCTGCGGGCTTAAAATCTGCAGGCAACCGGATCCATGATTGGCCTTTTCGATTCCGGCAATGGCGGATTGACCGTATTTCGTGCCTTAAGAGCACGTTTTCCTCAAGTGCGTTTTATCTATTTGGGCGATCATGCCAATACGCCATATGGAAACCGGCCTTCAGAGGAAATTGTGGCCTTTACCCAGGCTGGGGTCGAGCTGCTGTTTGAACGCGGTTGCCGGCTTGTCCTATTGGCGTGCAACACGGCGACAGCGGTTGCCTGCCGGGCGCTGCAACAGGATTGGCTGCCGTCCTCGGCTTGGCAGGGGCACAATATTCTCGGCATCATCGCGCCAACGGTCGAGGCGGCTACTCAGACTCCTTGGGCCATCC
>BFAS01000323.1 GCA_008974985.1 bacterium MnTg02 | reverse complement strand
ATCAACGTCACATTCTCGACGGGCGCCAATCATGCAGGCGTCGTCCAGCCGGCATGCACGCTCTGCGGCGACTGCTGCTCGGGCTGTAATGTGGGGTCAAAAAACACGGTTCAGATGACCTACCTGCCGGACGCGGTGAACCACGGGGCCGAGATCTTCACCGGGACATTGGTGCGCTCCGTGCGCAAGGAACGCGGCAAATGGCGCATTTTCTTCGAACTGTTAGGGCATGACCGGGAGAAATTTGGTGTCGCCGAACAGTCCATCACCGCCGACATAGTGGTGCTGTCTGCTGGCACGCTCGGCTCAACAGAGATCCTTTTGCGTTCGCGAGAGGAAGGGCTCCCCCTATCCGAGCAGCTCGGCCAGAAATTCACCGGCAATGGCGACGTTCTTGCCTTCGGCTACAACAATGATGTCCCCATTAACGGCATCGGATTTGGCCATCCGCCACAAGTCGATATCGATCCAGTCGGCCCCTGCATCAGCGGTGTCATCGATTTTCGCGATGCCGCGCGGTTCGAGGACGGCATAATTATCGAGGAGGGGTCTATTCCCTCCGGGCTGGCGCCGCTTCTCCCGGCCCTTATGGCAGGTGGATCTCTGTTTTTCGGCGAGGACACCGATTTCGGTTTCGCCGACAAGGCTGATGAAACGGCGCGCGGGCTGCAAAGCCTCTTCCTCGGTGCCTATAAGGGAGCAGCAAACCGCACGCAGACGTTCCTCGTTATGTCGCATGATAGCGGGGCAGGTGAGATGCGGCTCGAGGAGGACCGGCTTGTGGTGAAATGGGAGGGCGCCGCACGCCAGCCCATTTTCGAAGCTGTCAATGCCAAGCTTAAAGCGGCAACAGCGGCGACCGGCGGAACTCATATCAAGAACCCAATGTCACACTCATTCCTCGGCGAAAACGTCATCACGGTTCACCCTCTCGGCGGCTGCACGATGGGCGAGGACAGAGTGCAGGGCGTCGTCAATCACAAGTGCCAGGTCTTCGACTGCGAACCCGCAGAAGGACCGGGCACGATCCACCGCGGGTTATATGTCTGCGACGGTTCAGTCGTTCCCCGGCCGCTTGGCGTCAATCCGCTTCTGACCATCACAAGCCTGGCCGAGCGCGCAATGATTTACATGGCGAAGGATTATGGCTGGAGTTTCGACGATGCGCCCAACCCCGACGCGCCCACAATTATCGCCGGGGCAGTCCCGGAGGATGAAGCCTTGCCGGCCGGCGTTGAGTTTACGGAACGAATGGCGGGCTATATTTCGACCGTGGAGACGGGAGACTATGAGAGAGCATTTGAGGCAGGCAAGAACGAGGATAGCTCTTTTAGTTTCACAGGCACCATCCTGATCGCCGATGTAGACAAGTTCGTCGACGACGAGAACCATACCGGCACGATAATCGGAACGGTCGAGTGCCCTGCATTGTCCCCCGAGCCGCTGGATATCACTGAAGGCATTTTCAACCTTATGTGGCGAGACAAGGAATCGGTCGAAACCCGGCGCTTCGACTACCGTATGGTCCTCGCGGCACGTGACGGCAGCGAATACTACTTCAAAGGGCACAAAGTGGTTCGCGACGATCCAGGAATCGACGTCTGGAAAGACACGACCACGCTGTTCGTTGAGATATTGCGCGGCCGCGATGGCCAGCATGGTTTACATGCCTGTGGCATCTTAACCATTCACGCGGCGGATCTCTTAAACCAGATGCGAACACTCAAAGGCATACACGGTAAGAACACTCTCGAACGTCTCAATGCGGTTGCACGGTTCGGCAAGGTTTTCGCAGGCGCAGTCTATGGCATTTATGGCGGTATCCTAGCGCCGACCAAACGGTACGATCCGGGCTTCCTGCGTAAAAAAAGGGAATTGCGCGCCGCCGCGCCCGAAATCCATCTCTTTAGGACCGAAGATAACAAGGTCCTGCGGCTGACCCGCTATCAGGGCGGAGATAAAGGGCCGGTTATACTTTCCCACGGGCTCGGCGTATCCGGCGGTATCTTCACCCTCGATACGATCGACACCAACCTCGTCGAATACCTCAATATGGCCGGCTATGACTGCTGGGTCCTCGACTACCGGGCAAGCATAGACCTGCAATATTGCAGAGAGCGATGGACAGCAGATGATGTCGCCGCTTACGACTATCCGGCGGCCGTCGCGAAAGTGAGAGAACTCACAGGCCACGACACTGTTCAAATGCTCGTTCACTGCTTCGGCGCCACGACGTTCTTCATGGCGATGATGACTGGCCTCCAAAATGTGCGCTCGGCCGTCGTCTCGCAGATCGCAATCGATGTCCTCATTCCCTGGTGGCCACAGCGTCTTCTCGCCCATCTGCGCACGCCCTCACTGTTGGACATCCTCGGGATTGACGCCGTAAACGCACGCGCCGAGACCTACGACAAATTTTGGGAACGTGCACTCGACAAGCTCACTCAGATCATCGTGCCGTTCCAGGGCGAGGAACGCACGCGAAGCGCGACGAGCAACCGGATCACCGCGCTCTATGGCCCGCTTTACGAACTCGACCAGCTTAACCAAGCGACCGTCGACTATGGCCTGCCCGAGACATTCGGCGCAGCCAATATCGACGCATTCAAGCAACTTGCCTTGATCGCGCGCACCACCCACATCGTCGCCAGCGACGGAAGCGATCGCTATTTGCCACATCTCGACCATCTGGCATTACCGATTTCATTCATTCACGGCGCCGAGAACGCTTGCTTTAAGCCTGAGAGCACAGAACGGACGCTCGACCGTTTGGTCACGGCAAACGGCGCCGAGTGGTATGATCGCCACGTCATACCGAACTACGGTCACATCGATTGCATATTTGGCAAGAACGCCGCCCGCGATGTCTATCCGCACATGTTAAGCCATCTCGAGAAGACAGCAGAATTGTAGCAAACGTGACAATTGAGTCCCGACGCGGCTAGAGAGAATACGGCCCAACGAGCGAAATTGTCAGGATAATTTGATCCATGAGCAAACGAGCTAGTGGTGCGAAGCGTTAGGTTCGAACCACGAATGTCCGCAACAATACGAATAAGTGCCAATCAATCGGCAACGGACGGCAAATTCATTTATGGCGGTTTGTGACCGTAGCTGGAAGCCGTGACCCTAGCGATAAATAATAATGTATCGTTGACCGGGACCTATAGTTAAATTCGGCATGACGCGATAAAGCCAAATGAATGCGAATTACTGAGCTGTTCTGCGGGCAAGCCTGGTCAAATGAGAGTCTGGTATCAGTCAATGAGCGACTACGCTTCGATACTCCTCATACTCCTTGGTGCGATCCTTCTTTTGTTTTGGTGGCGAACACGCGGACGATCGCTCAGTGACCTGCTCGAGCGAGCAACCCGCGAGCACCATCATGTTCATGATGTGATAGCCAAGCATCGCCACGGTGGCACGTGGAAAGAGTGCAAACACTGGATGCAAGAGCAGAGTTGATCTCCGAGTTGACACCACCCGTTCTGATCGCAGGGCGATCAAAACCGCGGACCTCACAAGAAGATAAAGGCCGCGAACGGTTGCGCGACAACAAACGAAGCTCAAAAAATTGCAGCTTTGAAAATTTTAGACCGATTGGAACTTATACCAAAGGAAATTACGATTAACTCATAATTTCCTTTGGCAAGCGCGACCGCGTAGTCCGCGCCTAATGGCGGTCAAGCCTGCGTGGCGCCTGAACGCCCATCGGTCATTAGAAATGACCGATGGTATTAAACAGATGAATAAATTCAAATTCGCAGACTGGTACCCCCAAGGGGAGTCGAACCCCTGTTTCCGGCGTGAGAGGCCGGCGTCCTAGGCCACTAGACGATGGGGGCCACGGCAGGAAAGACGTTAGCTATAGCTTGCGTGCCACGAATTGATCAAGATCTTAAAGCATGCCCACGCGGAAATATGTGGGGCGCATCCGGACATTTTCGCCCGG
>BFAS01000322.1 GCA_008974985.1 bacterium MnTg02 | reverse complement strand
GTTTGGAGCCTTCCGGGCGGCCATATCGAGACAGGCGAGACTGTCCTTGAAGCCATTCATCGAGAAATTCTTGAAGAAACCGATATTCACGCCGAGATCAAAGGCCTCGTCGACGTTGTCGACGTAATTTTGCAGGATCAGGCGGGACAGATTTCCGCTCATTACGTGCTTAACGTGTTTTACGGCCTGTGGCGGAGCGGCAAAGCACAGGCTGGGAGCGATAGCGCCGCCGTTTGTTGGATCAACCCGTCAGAACTCGGCTCCTTGCCCACCACAGATGGTCTCGGCAAAATCATTGATCGGGCCGGCGAAAAGCTCAAATCCGTTATTTAAGGCGCGCTTGCTGAGTGCGCCCACAAAATTAGCCCGTTCACAAACATTTCACCGGCGTTGAATTGGATTTGGAACCGTTCCGGCTCATGATCGCACAAATTCAATATGGGTGATGTCCCAATGCGACATATTCAAAGCGTTTTGGCCTACGCGGCATTCACAGCGATCCTGGCAGCCCTCCTCGTTCTTGGGACCGCGGCGGCGTCGCTCGCCTCCCCGCAAACCTGGCGATCACAAGGTTGGTCGAAGACGGATTTCTCCAAGACAGCGATCGATTTCAATGAGATATTATCCGGCGGACCCCCGAAAGATGGAATCCCATCAATCGATTCTCCCAAATTTAAATCTGTCGCGGACGTACAAGATGTCGGCGTCACGGAGCCGGTTATCGGCATTGAGATCAACGGGGATGCACGTGCTTACCCGCTAGGAATACTCATCTGGCATGAAATCGTTAATGACACAGTCGGCAAAGTCCCCGTCACCATCACTTATTGCCCGCTCTGCAATTCCGCGATTGTGTTCGAACGAAAGTTCGACGGCGTTTTGCATGATTTTGGAACCACTGGCAAACTTAGAAATTCCGATCTAGTCATGTATGACCGGCAAACCGAGAGCTGGTGGCAACAATTCACTGGCGAGGCGATCGTTGGAAAATACACCGGAAAATCGCTCAAATCTATTCCTGCCCGCTTAGAGTCGTTTAAACGCTTTAAGGCGCGACACCCGCAAGGACAGGTCCTCATTCCGACAAATCCGGGACTGCGAGACTATGGACGCAATCCCTATGTCGGATATGATACACGGTCGGTTCCCTATCCGTTATTTGCCGGAGAATTGCCAAAGGATATCGATCCCATGGCGCGGGTCGTTGTCGTTAAGATAGATGGCGCGCCGACAGCGGTTGCATTGGAGTTATTGAGGACACAAGGCAAGCTCACACTAGGCGATGTCACATTGAGTTGGGAAAAGGGACAGAACTCGGCACTCGATCAACAAGGTATCAAGAGTGGCAGAGATGTCGGCAATGTTATTGCGCAGCGAAAAACCGCAAATGGCATGATTAATATTGTCTATGACGTCACCTTCGCCTTTGTATTTCATGCATTTCATCCCAAGCGACCGATTCGCCAAGGCTGAATACTGGACTGCCAATACGAAAATAACGCCCGGCATGGTTAACGGCGCGCCACAATTGGTCAGCGTTTTCGTTGAATTTCGCGCGGACAAGCTAATTTTCGTCAAAGTATCGCCGGAATGATGAGCGATCATTGTACCCATGATCAAGCGCTTCAAGCAATTGGGGGCATGGCGCATGACGGGGATAGTTGTTCTCTCTTCATTACTCCTTACCAGTCCCGTTACTGCCGACACCCAAAGCGGCAAAAACGATCGGCCCTATGACGGAAAGCTGTTGCGGCTTTCTGAAATTCTTGGGGCTATTCACTATCTCAGAGCGCTTTGCGGCGCGAACGAAGAGCAGCTTTGGCGCAGTCAGATGCAAGAGCTCTTAAATGCCGAGGGCTCGACAGCGCTCCGGCGCGTTAAATTGGTAAAGAGTTTTAACAAGGGCTATCGCGGTTTCCGGCGGACGTATCGGAACTGCACGCAGCCGGCAAATCTTGCAATCAATAGATTCATGACGGAAGGGGCTGCGATAGCGGAGACCTTGGTGAAACAGAATAAGTAGCTGATCACAGCTCAGCCAGACAGGGGTTAAAGGCGGTTTACCCTTAATTCAACCGATCGGAGGGAGCCGACCCAGCATTGTGCTAAGAAAATAGGCGGAGGATGGATATAGATCTATCCGTGATGACCCGCTCATCGTCCGCGAAAGATGAAATAGCTAGCACTTCCAGCAGGCGGTTTCCTTGAGGGATAAGGTCAGGCTGTATGCGACATATAGACGTTACGGATTACAACGAGCCGAAGCAAGCTGCGCTTCGATATATTCTCGATGCATGGGAAGAAGCTTTGCATGACGGCATCGAGCCGGAAATGCTGGCAAATGCCGCGCTTTTTGCGGCTCTGTCTGATCTGGTTTCTGCCTTCGGTGAAGATGCGGTTGCGCGTGTGACCGAAGGGCTATCAAAGCGCATCCACCATGGCGAATTCACACTAAATCGGACGACGCAATAATTTTGGCGATGCTGTAAACACGGCCTTACGGCATCGCTACTTTCTGCGCGTTCGGCATCGCTCTATACCGTCTCGACGGCAGTCTTCGCAATTAACTAGCAACCCGAATCCGATGAGAACGAGGCCGGCGATTTGATCTATTACGCGCAACCTCTTCTCATTAAGGCGATGGCGAATTGTGGCGATCAGCCAGGCAAGTCCCATCCACCACAACACGCCTCTGCCCATGATTGAAATCATCATGATGAAGGCTCGTGTGTAAGTCGCTAACCCGCCAACGGCGGAGCTAACACCAGCTAAAATTGCGAAAATACCAAGAAGCGCTCCAGGGTTCGTGATGGTTAGAAAAAATGTTTGCGGGATAACGCCAGCATTTCCGGTCAGCCGGGATTCTTGACCGATAGGAACCGCTAATATTTGTTTGGCAAGAAGGAGATGGCTTGTCACTCTTTGCGTATGTATACGTTTTAGAGCGCAATTTGGAGATGTTCTGATGACGCTTCGTGGCACCGTCAAGTCGTACGCTATTCTTGTCATAACGATAGGCAGCGTCATTGGCGCCACGACGACACTGGCGAAGCCGTCTGCAAAACACAAGATGGCGAAAGCGCAGAGCACCAAATCCCAGCCTGAAATCCATCATGATGCAAACGACCTTCCGATCCGTGTACGCGAGATGCGCCAATGGATCATCGAAGCGGCACGCTCGGGCGATATCGAGGAATTGGGACCGGTCCTCGAATCAAATGAACTCCCACCTCTCGTAAGTTTTGACGGCACACCGGAACCCATTGGTTATTGGAAAACCAAATCGCGAGATGGTCACGGCCGTGAAATTTTGGCCATCATGATCGAAATATTTGAGATGGGATATGTCAAACTCCGGGACGGCACCAGCGAGGAAATCTATGTCTGGCCCTATTTGGCGGAAGTGCCATTCGGCACGCTTACCTCTGGCCAAATCGTCGACCTGCATCGCCTTGTCCCGGCAGATCGGGTGAAGGACATGCTTAAGGCAAAACGCTATCAGCATTACCGTGCCGCAATCAGCAAGGATGGAACGTGGCAGTATTTTACTGTCGATGATTAATACCTAAGGAAATTATGATTGACTCATAATTTTCTTAGGCAAGCGCGACTGCGTGGCCCGCACCCTATGGTGGTCGAGCCTGCGTGGCGCCTGAACGCCCATCGGTCATTCCCAATGACTGATGGTATAAGACTACGTGGCTCGCAACTGAGCCGGCGCTTCCAAAAAGCGCACGGGCTTGCCGCGCGCAGGCGCTATAATCTCACCTTCCCACATCACCCTGTGGCCGCGAATGATTGTCCCGACAGGCCAACCTTTCACCCGGCGCCCATCAAATGGCGTCCAGCCGGAGCGGCTCGCAATCCAGTCATCGGAGATGTCCCGCTCTGCATTGAGGTCGACAATTGTGAAATCAGCATCGAAACCGACTGCGATCCGCCCCTTTCCTGCTATCCCAAAAATACGGTGCGGCCCATGGCTGGTCAGATCGACAAACCGCTGCAAACTCAATTTCCCCCGATTTACATGGTCAAGCATGACAGGAACCAGAGTTTGCACCCCCGGCATCCCCGAGGGGGAATGAGGATAAGGCTCCGCCTTCTCCTCTAGTGTATGCGGCGCGTGATCCGAGCCCAAAACGTCGACGACGCCTGTGCTCAGTCCCTGCCACAAGCTTTGCCGGTTCTGAACGTCACGAATGGGCGGATTCATTTGCGCTTTTGTGCCGAGCACTTCATAGGCTTCCGGAGTGCTAAGAGTTAAATGCTGCGGCGTAACCTCTACGCTTGCGACATCTTTGTGCTTGGCGAGAAACGCCATTTCCTCTGCGGTCGAAATATGCAGGACATGGATGCGCTTGCCAGCACCATGTGCCAGGCGAACCAGCCGCTCCGTCGATTGCATTGCGGCGGTCGGATCCCGCCACTCCGAATGGCTTGACGGATCGCCTTCGCGGCGGACATCCATTCGCTCCCGAAGCCGCGTTTCGTCCTCCGAGTGAAATGCCGCCCGGCGGCTGATTTTTGTTAGAATCCGGGACAAACTTTCTTCGTCATCCACAAGAAGATCGCCGGTCGACGAGCCCGCGAAAACTTTAACGCCCGCCGCGCCACGAAGGCGTTCCAGTTCCGGCAACTCGTCAATATTTTCCCGCGTAGCACCGACATAGAAAGCAAAATCGCAGAACATCCGGTCTTCAGCGCGAGAGACTTTGTCCGCAAGTGCGTCAGCGGATGTGGTCGTCGGATTGGTATTCGGCATCTCGAATACGGCGGTTACACCACCGAGCACCGCTGCACGGCTACCGGATTCAAGATCCTCCTTGTGTTCCCCACCTGGTTCGCGAAAGTGAACCTGGCTATCGATAATTCCGGGCAGAACATAGAGACCCGCAATGTCGATAATTTCGCCGGCAGAAGCCACGGAAATGTCACCAAGGCCTGAAATTTTTGAGCCAGTGATGCCAATATCCCCATCCCAAATCCCGTCATGGTTGACGAGTGTCGCACCTTTGAGCACAACATCGTGACGCTGTTCCATTGAATTGTTCCCGCGGTCTTGTCGCGCTGCCCTTGCAGGCCTTGCGCCACTTCCGTAAATCATACCCCATACGCAAGCGGGTTTAACCGGCAAAGACAGTTATGGATAGATGTAATTTTGCGCTTTTACCGAACCGGGTCGTAATCGCCCTCAAGGGACCCGACGCAATGAATTTCCTTCAGGGTCTGATCACCAACAATATGGACAAGACGGCCGCAGGCGGAGCAATTCATAGCGGATTGTTGTCACCGCAAGGCAAACTTCTATTCGATTTCTTCGTCATTCCGGTCGATGAGGGTTATCTCCTGGAACTGGACAAAACCAGCGCTTCCGATCTCACTAAGCGGCTCTCCTTCTACAAACTCCGTGCCCAGGTTGAGATCACATATCCAGTGGATCATTCGGCAGTTGCCGCAATATGGGGCGAGCCCATCGCGCAGCCGAAAGGACTCCGGTCATTCCGAGACCCGCGTTTGCCGGAACTTGGCTATCGCGCCATTTGCGCCCATACCGACGCTGCAGCGCTCGCAGCTGAGTTGGGATGCCGTTTGGCCAGCGAAGACGATTACCATGCTCACCGCATCGCCTTGGGTGTACCCGAGGGGGGGCAGGACTATGCGTTTGGCGCCCTCTTTCCCCATGAGGCTTGTTTTGACCTGCTCCACGGCGTCGATTTCGAGAAAGGGTGCTATGTGGGCCAGGAAGTCGTCTCGCGGATGGAACACCGGGGAACAGCGCGCAAACGATTTGTGCATGTTGAAAGCACGTCACCATTGCCGGAAAGCGGCACGGATATTACAGCAGGCGATAATTTGATCGGCGTCCTTGGCTCGATTTCGGACCGCCGCGGATTGGCTCTCGTGCGCCTAGATCGCGCAGCACGCGCACTGGCCGAAGGTCAGAGGCTCATCGCAGGCGAGGCCGAATTGAAACTGATCCAACCGAGCTGGGGCAAATTCGATCTTCCTTCGCAAGGTCAAACTCATTCCCAATGACAGGATCAGTTTCCAAAAATGAAGTCGTAAGGTGTCCCTGGGCTGGCACGGATGCGCTCTACATTGCTTACCACGATGAAGAATGGGGCGTTCCAAAGGTCAGCGACCAAGCCCTATTCGAGAAACTCAACCTGGAAGGTTTCCAAGCCGGTCTCTCTTGGATAACGATCCTGAGAAAGCGGGAACATTTCCGTAAAGCCTTCGATGGTTTCGATGCCGAACGCATTGCTCGTTATAATAAAGCGAAAATCAACGCGCTGATGGCGGATGCGGGCATCGTCCGGAACCGCGCGAAGATCGAGGCCACCATCACAAATGCCCGCGCCTATTTGGACCTTCAGGAAAAGATGAGCTTCGCGGCCTATCTCTGGAACTATGTCGATGGGCGCCCAATCATTAACCAGGCCAAGAGCCTAGATAGCTTACCGGCCAAGACCGAGTTGAGCGCGACGATCGCCAAAGATCTGAAACGGCGGGGCTTCCGGTTCTGTGGGCCAACAACTGTCTACGCTTTTATGCAGTCGGTCGGGATGATAAATGACCACCTTGTTGACTGCCATCGCTACCAGCCATGTATCAAGATTGCAAAGCGTTTCAAAGCACCGAAAGCTTGACCCCTCCATGGCACCTCGCAAATCGGAAAAGTCGCGGCTCCCTACTGTCAAACAACCGCGCGCTTGGCAACGTATGCTATCGGGCCGCCGACTCGACCAGCTCTACCCCTCGCCGCTCGATATCGAAATTGAGGATATCGCTCACGGGCTCGCCCGCGTGGCGCGTTGGAACGGTCAAACGACCGGCAATACGGCCTTTTCCGTGGCGCAACATTGCCTGACGGTCGAGCAAATAGCGGTCAGTTTAAACCCCGGTTGGAAGGACCGTTGGTGCCTGGCAGCCCTCCTCCATGACGGACCTGAATATGTCATCGGGGATTTGATCAGCCCCTTCAAGGCTGCCATCGGTCTCGACTATCGTGAATTTGAAAACCGTATTCTTGCAGCCATCCATATGAGGTTCGGGCTGCCCGCAACTTTGCCAAAAACCGTCGCAGGACAGATAAAACGAGCAGATCGCGTAGCGGCTTATTATGAAGCGATAAATTTGGCGGGATTCGGAGATCAAGAAGCAAACCGGATATTTGGCCGGCCGCGTGGACTTGCTCCCAAATTGGTAAAACAGCTACGAGAGATCATGCCCGTAAGCACCTCAGACGCGGAGGCGCAATTTCTTGCACGCTTTCGCATGCTTCATGAAGAGAGATCTTAAAGGGTGACCAGCGCGGCGTTTCCTTTTCTCTGGGCTGAACTTTGGCTGGAATTTTTATCGAATCTGCCAGCATATTGATTGGCAATTGGGTCTTTTCGCGCCCTCCAAAAACTGCCATCAATTGTCATAGAACGCGCACAATAAATTATTGAGAATATGTGCAATCATAGTGACTTGGTCGACCGGGAGCTTGCAGGCGTGAACGCCACGAACAAAAATATCTACGTATGTCCCCTAAGTCTCGTCGACTGGGCGATCGACTCCTTGGGAGCGAGCCACCTGATAACGCTCATAAATCATGACACAATGATCGAAACGCCATCCGAAATCGCGCCGGATAATCATTTGCGGCTCGCGATGAATGATATTGTCGATCCAATGCCAGGTATGGTCTTACCCAACGAGGACCACGTCGCCGATTTGCTCGAATTTACAGACGACTGGAAGTGCGATGCACCGATGCTAATACATTGTTGGGCTGGCATCAGCCGCTCAACAGCCGCGGCCTTTGTCGCATTGTGCCATCTCAATCCCGATGTGGACGAGTCTATCATTGCCAGGCAGTTGCGAGCAGCTTCACCGACGGCCTATCCAAACCGGCGTATTATAAGTTTAGCTGATCATGCGCTTTCCCGCAGCGGACGCATGATTGAGGCCATCGATTCAATGGGACGCGGTGAGATGACGATAGAAGCCGAGATGTTTAGATTGCCGGTCAATATCGCTATCTGAGCTGGTTATATTGCTCTTTCAGCATCGATATGCGAGCCGTTTAGCGGCTTTCGGCCCCCGGTTCGGGCAAAATTTTAAGTTGGATTGGCAAGGGCCGAAACAAACGCAAACAACAGGACGGCGCCTTTTTTGGAACGACAGAGCAATGCATGACCCGTGTCCCACAGACTGACCGGATTTTGAATAGCCCCAAGTCCGGCCTTGAGATTGGGTTGAATGCTGCCATTCTATCCGTTCACGAGAACAGGCCACAAATTGTCGTTGTTCGCCCAAAAGAGAATGCCGGGCAGGCGTGGGATTCATTGCCCTTCGGTCCATTTGCACCTCTCGCCCACCAGACTTTGGAGATTGGACTGAGATCCTGGGTGAAGGAGCAAACGGGCCTGGAACTCGGCTATGTCGAACAGCTTTACACCTTTGGCGACCGGGGGCGCCACGCGCAGCAAAGCGATACAGGGCCGCATATCGTCTCCGTTGGCTACCTCGCCCTCACGCGCATTCAGCCAGAGCAAAGTGTCTCAGGCGGTGTATGGCATGGTTGGTATAGCTACTTCCCGTGGGAAGATAGGCGCGAAGGCAAGCCTGAAATCCTAAGCAATATAATCGAGCCGCGCCTCAGGGAGTGGGCGAAGCGGGACGATCCCGGTGGCGTAGCAATACGGCCATTCGAGCGCCAGGCGCGGCTGCGGATTTGTTTCGGTATGGACGATGCTGGCTGGGACGAGGAAAAAGTTCTGGAACGATATGAACTGCTGCACGAGGCCGGCTTGGTCGCGGAAGCCATACGGGATGGACGCGGATCCGCAATCCCGTGGACCGGATTGCCACAGCTTGGCACGCCCATGCAATTCGATCACCGGCGGATCCTTGCAACAGCGATGGGCCGGCTCAGAGGCAAAATCAAATACCGGCCGGTTATCTTTGAATTAATGCCGGAAAGCTTCACACTGTTCGAGTTGCAAAAAACGGTTGAAGCAATCTCTGGAAGCCATTTGCATAAGCAAAATTTCCGACGCCTCGTAGAGCACGCCGGTCTCGTCGAGGAAACCGGCCACATGCGGACCATGACGGGTGGCCGTCCCGCAAAGCTATTCCACTTCCGCCCGGAAGTTTTGCAAGAACGCCCGGCACCAGGTGTCCGCGTGACGGTTGGGCGCGCGTAAACAAATGAGAGAAATACGGTTCCGAGGATTTTCGCGGCAATTACAGAACATCGCCCGCGCAAAGATTTCGGCGTCGCTAGGCTGCCTTCGCTAAGCGGCGTCCTCTTCTCCAACCGAACCAACCCATGATGCCAAGGCCGGTGCCAAACAAAGGGAAGGCTGCTGGTAGGGGCACCGGACTGAACGTCGCCAGCAATGTCTCGGGCATATTCTTCGCTTTCCAAATTACGGTCATTCTGTGCTGTATTTCCGCTGTAATTCACTTCCAGCGGCAAAGTCAGAATGACGATGTAACGTTGATTGCAGGAAAATACCTATCCGCTGTCCCGTTTTTTCGAAACTTGAGAAGCCAATCGGGACAATCGCTCGCTGAACACTTAATCCTTTCGAAAAAACAGTATTTATGTCTCACCCAAGAACACTGGAAATCGTGAGTTCCCTTCGCTATATTAGATAATGAAGGCATCGCGCTTAGCGTGAAGGGAACCGGCATTTTGCCGGATGTTTTAAGACCCTATATATGCTCAATTTGAGCATATATAGATCAATCTCCTGGGGAGGAGAATTGTTATGGCCACGATCCAAACGCACACGACACAAACGGAAGCGACACGGAAGTACGGCATTGTTGCTATGCCGGATCTTACCTATACGCCTGAAATTGCTGAAAAAACAGCGTCTCTCTATGAGAAGGTGTCTTCGGTGATCCCAGCCGTTGAGTGGCCCGCATTTGCGCCCTATGTCAAAGCGATTAACGATCTCAAAAAAGAGCGCAACGCCGTTGTCCTTGCCCACAATTACATGACACCGGAAATATTTCACTGCGTCGCGGATTTCATGGGCGATTCATTGCAGCTCGCGAAAGAGGCCTCCGCTGCCGATGCCGATATTATCGTGCAGTGCGGCGTCCACTTCATGGCCGAGACCTCGAAGCTGCTGAACCCCGACAAAACTGTGCTTATTCCGGATATGGATGCGGGTTGCTCCTTGGCGGAGTCCATTACGGGCAGCGACGTAAGAGGTCTTCGTGAAACCTATCCAGGTGTGCCGATCGTGACCTATGTCAACACATCTGCGGAAGTCAAAGCCGAGTGCGATATATGCTGCACATCCTCCAATGCGGTGCAGATTGTCGAATCTCTTGGTGTACCGCGGGTATTGCTGATCCCTGATGAGTATCTCGCCAAATATGTGGCGACACAAACCGATGTCGAGATTCTCACTTGGAAAGGCCATTGCGAGGTGCATGAGCGATTCACCGCTGAGGAGTTGCAGCAGTACCGCGAAAGCGAACCCGGCCTACGCATCATCGCCCATCCCGAATGCCCACCGGATGTTCTCGCCGAAGCGGATTTCACAGGCTCGACAAGCGGAATGATTAATTGGGTCCAAACCAATCGCCCGCCAAAGGTGCTGATGGTGACCGAATGCTCGATGAGCGACAATGTCGCGATTGAAACGCCGGGTGTGGAGTTTATCCGGCCCTGCAATCTTTGTCCGCATATGAAGCGGATCACACTTCCTAAGATCCTCGATTCCCTTGTTTACCTGAAGGACGAGGTTTTGGTCGATCCCGCCATCGCTGCGAATGCCCGGCGCGCCGTCGAAC
The DNA here is from genome assembly GCA_008974985.1 of bacterium MnTg02. Classification (GTDB taxonomy): domain Bacteria; phylum Pseudomonadota; class Alphaproteobacteria; order Rhizobiales; family BFAS01; genus MnTg02. The sequence continues at coordinate 5,941 of BFAS01000322.1, read as the reverse complement.
GAATGGTCAATTTGACCAACTGAAATTGCGAAAAAAAGATCCTGTGCCACGCGAGAATTCGGCCATGGCAAACGTCGGCATTAAGAACACCCATCCGGCCCCCTCAGCGTCCGAAGGTGATGTAGTTATTATCGGTGCTGGGCTTGCCGGCCTCTTCACGGCGCTCAAACTTGCTCCTCTTCCTGTAACGGTCATTTCAGAAGCGCCGTTGGGTGACGGCGCATCGAGCGCCTGGGCGCAAGGCGGTATCGCTGCAGCTCTCGGCGAGGGCGATACGCCCGAGGACCATGCAGCTGACACCATTCGTGCAGGTGCGGGTTTGGTCGATCCCGCAATCGCTCAACTCCTCGCCGAAAACGCAGGTTCAAGGATCCATGATCTCCTGAGCTATGGCGTGCCATTCGATCGCGACCTGGAGGGGACACTCAAATTGTCGCGGGAAGCGGCCCACGGCAAACGGCGCATTGTCCGGGTAAAGGGCGACATGGCCGGCCAAGCGATTATGGCGGCCCTCATCGCCACTGCGCGCAAGACGCCATCGATCCGGGTCTTGGAACACTTATCGGCAAAAAGCTTAGAAATATCAGACAATCGCATTACCGGTGTCGATTTGTGGCCCAGCGGCACTTGGGGCCATGAAGAACCGTTTCGCCTGATGGCGCAGGCTGTTGTTCTGGCGACAGGCGGCATAGGCGGTCTCTATTCCGTCACAACCAATCCTGAATCGTCGCGAGGCGAAGGACTGGCAATGGGCGCCGAGGCCGGAGCGATTCTCGCCGACACGGAATTCGTACAGTTCCACCCGACGGCGATCGATATTGGTGCCTATCCGGCACCACTTGCCACCGAAGCGCTTAGAGGAGAGGGCGCTATACTTGTTAACCGCTCTGGTGACCGCTTCATGGTGAATATTCACAGTGATGCCGAGCTCGCACCCCGCGATATCGTTGCCAGAGCCGTTCACGATGAAAAACAAAGCGGCCGGGGCGCATTCCTCGATTGCCGTGCCGCCATCGGCGATCGATTTGCCGATAAGTTTCCGACGGTCTATGCCAAGTGCCGGGATGCGGGTATTGATCCGGTCCGTGAACTCATCCCCGTCGCCCCCGCCGCGCACTATCACATGGGCGGAATTTTGACGGATGCAAATGGACGCTCCAGTGTCGATGGCCTTTGGGCGTGCGGCGAAGTGGCGTCCACCGGCGCTCATGGCGCCAATAGATTGGCTTCAAACTCGCTTCTCGAAGCTATCGTATTCGCAGCACGGATCGCGGAGGATATTCACTCTGTCGTTCCACTGAGCCCGCTTAAAGCCTATTCCGACTGTATACCGTCAACGCGCGCGGACGTGTCCAAAGTGCCTCGATTGCAAAACGCCATGGACAGACTCCGAATGCTTATGACAGAGCATGCCGGTGTCGTCCGGAACGAAAATGGCCTTGCAGGTCTCATCAAGGAAATCGACGCCTTAGAGCAGGTAGATACCAAGTCCCGAACGTTCCGAAATTTGCTCACGGCGTCCCGGTCGATCGCGGCGGCGGCTCTTGAGAGAAACGAAAGCCGGGGGTGCCATTTCCGCAGCGACTTCCCGGAAACCAATCCTAAATTTGCCCGGCGCAGCAATATGCAGCTCTCCGGTGCCACCGGCAGTCGGATCAACGCGATTGAACCAAACAATCAAGAACGGCATATCGAGAGTGGGGCTGCCATATCATGACAGTCGAACAGCCTAAACTAATGCTTCCTGATTTTGTGGTCGCTCGAGCGGTTGAAGAGGCTCTCAGCGAAGATCTCGGTCGGGCGGGCGATATTACAACTGATGCTATCGTTCCAGCAGGGTTGCAGGCGACAGGATATGTGAACGCGCGGCAGGCGGGAACGATTGCCGGACTTCAATTCTGCAAGACCGCATTCCGTTTACTTGATCCTGATGCCCGCTTCGAAACCGAGCTTCATGATGGCAGCACAATCGACGCCGGGGGCGCGGTCGCCAAGGTTCATTCGAACGCCCGAACCCTTTTAAGTGCCGAACGGGTCGCCTTGAATTTTCTCGGCCATCTGAGCGGGATCGCGACGCTCACTCGAACCTATGTTGATGCCGTTCGAGGGACAAAGGCCCATATTTGCTGCACACGGAAAACGCTCCCCGGTCTCCGGCAATTTCAGAAATATGCTATCCGAGCCGGAGGCGGCATGAACCATAGGTTCGGCCTCGATGACGCGGTCCTCATCAAGGACAATCATATTGCCCTAGCTGGAAGTCTCGACGATGCAATAGAGCGCGCACGGAACCATACGGGGCATATGGTGAAGATCGAGGTGGAGGTTGACACGCTCGAACAGCTCGAACAGGCGCTTGCCCATCCAATCGACGCCATTCTGCTTGATAATATGCCGATAACCACGCTCGAGCAGGCGGTTCAGCTCATCGATGGCCGTGTCATCGCCGAAGCTTCGGGTGGCGTTACACTTGATACTGTCCGCGCTATCGCCGAAACAGGCGTCGACTTAATCTCTGTCGGCGCTCTGACGCATTCTTCAACAGCACTCGACATCGGACTTGATTTAGCCGTTTCTGCTCCTTAGTTGATAGGAGGGACGGATTCGCGACAGAGCATGAAATTTGCGCGTTTTCCGTGATTCGGCGATCCAGTCTCAGACGATTCGGAGAAGATTATGCCGCAATATGTCGTGATAATTGGTCTTGTTTCACTCCTATCCGCCGTGATCGGTGCTCTTGCTGCGAAGTTCAAGCGCCGTGGCGCCGATGTTTGGGCGTTTGCCTGTTTTATGTTTCCGCCGCTTCTCCTCGTCCTATTTTTGCTGCCGAAGAACACCGAACCGCGGCAACAACCAAGATTGTCGAGAAAAGAGCTTGAGGACGTGAAAGAATATCTATTCGATTAGGCGTTCTCCCGGTGTCGTGTGAATCCTGCGGCAGGTTATGCCGTTGTTCAAGAATTTTTCAGGATTTCAGATCGCCTATCAAGAGCTGCGGTCGGCGGATGCCACGACCTTGGGAAGGAATGTGCCCCGATAAAAGACATGCACGCCGATGCGCTTGATGCGGCGCATATATTTGATCCAGCGCGGACGCACATAAGTTGCATGATAGTGGCTCGCATAGCCGATATCTTTCAGCCAGACTTTGCCATCAATCGTCTTTTGCGCAAGATTCTTCGCCAGCCGCCAATATTTCTTACTTGTTGGCACGTCTTTGCGCCCATCGCAGGCAAACGAGAATTGACACTTGTTTCGGCGATGTGAGCCTTCGAAGACAACTCCGCACACTGAATTGGGATAATAGTTTTCACGCACACGGTTCATGATAACTTGAGCGACGGCAAGCTGTCCATGGACCGGCTCACCACGGGCTTCAAAGTAAATGGCTTTGGCAAGGCAGTCTTTCTCACGCCCTCGAGCCGCGACGCTCATGAGCGTGCCATAGCGCCGATCAATTTTTTCCGGTTTTTGGCTATCGCCACCCAACCGTCCCACAGATTCGTCGCGCAAGGCTGCTAATTTGACATTGCTGCGATCAACCTCGGTCACGGTAACGAAGGAATTGCCTCGAGTCATGAACGGCAACTCAAGCAAGATGCCAGCGCCCGCCTGCTCATCAAAAGCAGCGTCATAGGTGGTCGCGACTTGCGTCTCCTTTGGCGCAACGTCCGGCACCCGCCGCACGACGCGCGTCACCGGCATAACCAACCGGTCGCCCTTCGCTGATGCGTTCACAATTTGGCGCCCATAAGCCGCTTTTGCTGGCGCACTCGGAAGATCCGTTTGATAGGGAGAAATCGCAGCAACGACTCTCCTCGGCGCTTTTTTGACGATCATTGAGCGGGCATAGGACGCAAGAGTATCGGCGCGGGGTCCTTTTCCGCGCTTTGCGAAAAGATAATTCGATTCCTGAGGGAGCACTTTATGTGAGCGTGCGACAGGAGCTGTGTGCGGATTAGACCGCGGCACTGAAATCCCAGCCGCCGACAGACCCAACTCAAGCTCAAAACGCACTGAATTCAAAAGCCCTTGCTGCCCAGCAATATAAGCAACGCCTAGCAATGGAACGGAAAATGCCGCAACGGCCATCCAAGCTAAGGACCCATTTACGCGGCCCGACAGACTCATCAGCTTGATACCCCGATACAAACGCTGTGCCCGAACCTCAACTTCGCAAAGTTGCAAACTCACGAACGCATACTCTCTGGTTACGAGGCAGCGCCACGCTTCCCAGGGCATTAACCCTATTTGGGAAGATCTCTATAGGGCGGGAAAAAGCTTGACCAACTCTTAACCGGCCCCAGGATTTCGCGGTGCCATCTGTTTTTTTCTTTTACTTGCCGTGTGACTGTGGAGAAAGTGTGGTCTATCGCGTAGCTAACGTCCAAATCCTTATCAAAAATTAATTCCCTGACCCTGACGAGCCGGACAATCCAACCGTTAGGACGTCTCCTCTGATGACCGAATTGCGGCCTGTGCCGCTGCAAGACGCGCAACGGGAACGCGATAGGGCGAGCAGGAGACATAGTCCAAGCCGACACGATGACAGAAATCGATAGAGGCAGGATCGCCGCCATGTTCGCCGCAAATGCCGAGCTTCAGTTCTGGCTTAACGCGGCGGCCCCGTTCGACACCAATTCTAACCAGTTCGCCCACACCCTCTTCGTCAATGGAAATAAAGGGATCCGTTTCGAGAAGCCCCTTTTCGATATATTCCGTTAGAAATCTACCCGCATCGTCCCGGCTAATACCAAGCGCTGTTTGCGTAAGATCATTGGTGCCAAAGGAGAAAAACTCCGCGGACTCAGCAATCTCGCCTGCCAGCAGACATGCTCTCGGCAGCTCGACCATTGTCCCAATCGAATAGCAGAGCGTAACGCCTTTTTCGCGCTGCACCGCGTCCCCAACAGCCCGGATCCGTGCCGCAAGAAAATCAAACTCCGGCTTGCCGACAATAAGGGGAATCATAATTTCCGGCTCGACAGCCCGTCCGGTTTTTTGCGCCACGCTTACGGCAGCCTCCAAAATCGCACGAGCCTGCATATCCGTGATTTCCGGATAAGAGATGGCCAGCCGGCAGCCTCTATGGCCGAGCATTGGATTAAACTCGTGCAACTCATTGACCCGCGCCGCCAGAGTCTTCGGAGACACCTTTAGAGCCTCAGCCACATCTTGAATCTCCTTCTCGGTGTGTGGCAGAAATTCGTGCAATGGCGGATCAAGAAGCCGGATGGTGACCGGCAGATCGGACATGATCTCGAACAGCGCCTCGAAATCATCTCTTTGCATTGGCAAAAGCTTATCGAGCGCGCTCAGCCGGCCCTCTTCATCCGGCGCCAAAATCATCTCACGCACCGCTCGAATACGATCCTCATCGAAAAACATATGCTCGGTTCTGCAAAGTCCGATGCCTTCCGCGCCGAATTCGCGCGCCGTCTTGGAGTCGAGCGGCGTATCCGCATTGGCGCGAACACCGAGCCTGCGAAACTCGTCCGCCCAATTCATGAGCGTGTTGAAATCGCTTGAAAGCTCGGGCTGCCGCGTCGGCACTTCACCCAGGATCACTTGCCCAGCCGCGCCATCGATGGTGATGATATCGCCCTTTTTCAGGGTGACCCCACCCGCAGTCATTGTCTCTTCGGCATAGTCGATGCGGATCGTTCCCGCGCCGACGACACAGGGCCGCCCCATGCCGCGGGCGACCACCGCAGCATGGCTTGTCATACCGCCACGGGTCGTCAAAATACCCGCCGCCGCATGCATGCCATGAATATCTTCCGGGCTGGTTTCGATGCGCACCAGGATTACGGATTTCCCTTGCTCTTTGACGGCCTCCGCCTCGTCTGGATTGAAGGTGATTTCGCCTGAAGCGGCTCCCGGCGATGCCGGCAATCCCTTCGCCAATACGGTCCGCTCGGCACTTGGATCAAGGGTGGGA